>JAHPYV010000154.1 GCA_019058495.1 Promethearchaeati archaeon | reverse complement strand
ATTGCAGCTCCGAGTGAGGCTGCTTCTTCCACTGCTCCTTTGATGACTGGGAGGCCTGTTATGTCTGATTGTATTTGATTCCAAGTCGGACTGCGCGTGGCTCCTCCAGTCACTCTGAGTTCGTGGATGTCGATCTTCATCTCTTTCATTATTTCGATGTTTTCTCTAATCTCGAAAGCGGTTCCCTCCATGATGGCTCTGACTAGGCAACCTTTCTCGTGTCCTAGGGTGAAACCTATCATTACTCCTCTGTCATATGGGTTCCAATGTGGTGCGCCTGATCCCATTAGATGAGGGATAATTAACACGCCTCTCGAGCCTGGTGGGATCTTTGACGCTAGGTCGTTCAATAGTTCGTACGGATCTTTTCCAGTTTGTTTTGCCTCCATCTTCTCAGCTTGTGCAAACTGATCTCTAAACCACCTGTAGACCGCGCCGGTTGTGAAAATGCTCGCTTCATTTATCCACTTTCCAGGCACAGCATGGCAGCTACATAGAACTCTTCTATTGTCATCGTATTTGGGTTCATTCAGGAAGGCGAGTATGAACGTTCCAGTTCCTGTGGTTGCCTTCACCCGTCCGGTTTTCGTAACACCTACTCCCACCGCTGCTGCTTGCTGGTCTCCTGCTCCAGTCACTACTGGTGTGCCTATTGCAAAGGTTGTCTCCTTGGAGGATATCGCGCTTACTTCTCCTATGACTTTTCCAGAAGGGTGAAGTGTCGGCATCTTCTCCTTCGGGATCTGGAGTTCGTTGCATATCTTGTCTGACCAGTCCATTTTCCTTATGTCGAAAAGCATAGTGCGTGACGCGTTGCTGTATTCTGTTACGAACTCTCCACTTAGTTTCATAATGACATAGTCGTGGACGAGTAGGAACTTGTATGCATTAGAGAAAAACTCGTTTTCGTTCTTCTTTATCCAGAGTATCTTGGGCCCTGAGAAATACGGGTCCACGGTTAGACCGGTTAGCGAGTAAACCCTCTCTGCACCTATCTTTGCAGTTATTTCACTACACTCGGCTGTCGCCCGTCTATCCTGCCACACAATCGCTTTCCTCAAAGGTTCTCCTTTGGAGTTGACTGGGACTATGGTTTCTCGCTGATTAGTTATGCTAATCCCTTGGATTGCATTTGGGTCGACCCGCGCCTTCTTAAGCGCGGTTTTCGCTGTACTGCAAACGGCTCTCCACCAGTCTAAAGCATCTTGCTCAACCCAAGAGGGAGATGGAAAAACACTTGCGTACTCTTCATAGGCGTGAGAAACCACTTTTCCATTAGTGTTGAATATGATTGTTCTGCAACCTGTGGTCCCTACGTCCACGGCAGCAAGGAGCTCTTTTGCCACTAAACAGTTTCCCCCGATCGAATGATCAATCATCATCTTTCAAAAGAAATAGTTTGATGAGGCGTAGGAGATATAGGTTTCTTTCGACACCAACTCCCTAATTCTATAGGGCTCATCCTGTGTGATGCAAGTTTCTGTGGAGAGTCGAGTTCTTTTGGGTGTTTCTGCATTTCTCTGCGAATAATCGCACGGACATGTCGAAATTTTCGTGGAAAATTGCGAAAAATACAACTGCGAAGCGGTGAAGGCTAGAATCCTAGTTAATTCTTAAATACAAGCTAACCTTCCTTTTCTCTTTAGGAGGAATGAAGAAACATGGTTTGCAGCAGCTTCGATGCCAAGAACCAGAAATGTAAGGAAACTGGGATGAAGATATACCAGGGAATGGAAGTCCCGTGTGAGGTAGTCAAATCCCCTGACAAGTGCAAAGTCGTTGCGATGAGAAAGTAGTCCGTGAGAAAAAAGCTCTACAGAAGTGCCTTAACGTCTAGCTTTCTCAGAAGAGGACTCTACGTAGCTCTTCTTCTATTCTCTCAAGTTCCTCATGTGGGACCCCTAGATTTTTGATCATGTTCTCGTTCGGCATTTCAATGCCGCTCTCACTGGCAGCGATTTTCGCTGCAAGGACGAAATCAACCGTAGTGAGTTTTCCACTTACCTGTGGGTTTCGCAGTCGCTCTTTCTTGACTTCATTCAGCAGCTTGGCCATTGTACAGATTATGTTGAAGTTCAGGTTACTATCCTTTGCAACCGAGATGAGCTGAAATATCTCTTCACTCGTCAGCATTGAGTAGAAAGTTCTAAGGTACCCCATCATGTTTTGTTCATTTAATTCGCACTCAACTCTGCCCCATTCATTTATTGAAAACAGTTTTCGTCGATATATCGATGCAAAGTCGATCCCCAAGACTTGAAGTAACTTGATCACCGTATCTGAGAGCTCATTTACAGTAACCAAAATGTAGTGCTGCAAGCCATACGCAATGTGCTGTTCCATCGCGTAAATCGATTTCTGGGACATGCTAGCTAATACCTTTGCTCTCACAGAGCGTATATCACTCAATGACCGGTTTAGCGACGCTTCAAAGAAGACCAGGTTCGCTTCCTTCATGTCATAGTTTCTGACGGTGAAACCAACCACGGAGTCTTTGTGCGCACCTACAAATTCTTCTAGTCCATGTACGGTCGGGCTTATGCCGAGCTCTCTGAGGTCTTTCTCGTCGAGCGTGACATAGTCATTTAGACCTCGCCCATAGCACAGTCGTACAGAGTCGATGTTTAGTCCATAATCCTTTCCAAGAGCGCTCTTAATCGCGTAATCAATCTGGAAGATCTCACTGAAGATCTCTGACGAGGCAACAACCTGCTCCCAAGGTTGGGGCTCAACACCAGGCATAAAATTCACGACAGGAGCCTCTGAAGCGGTTACATGTATCTTGTACTTGGTCAGTTCCTTTTTGACCGTATACACTATGTCTCGCGCTCTATGAGAAGCTATGAGTGATGTTGTATCATTGACAACCGCTCTGAATTCTTTCTGACTTCTAATGACTGGCTCGAAGCGTCTCCAGTTGATCTCCAAATATACCGCCTCAAAACCTCTTTTTGGCAATGACTATCAATAGCACGGCATCATTGTCCTGCTTCATCTAGTACATTGTCAACCTTGGCATAAGAATCTTTGCACAAATGTTTACGAAGTGACTTGTATTAATTGCGATTCCCCGCGCCATCGGCAGAAGCGACTTGAATTGCCAGAATTTAACTGAGGGTGAGCAAAAAGGATACGCCGCTACTTTAGGGAGACTCATGAGTCTAAAGGTGATGCCTATTAGTCAGATTACGTGTTATCTCCTTGGAGGATAAGTCTGCATGGTAAGCGCTCCGCAATTTACTGACTTGCATGAATTGATAAACGGTCTTGATAAATTGCTGAACGATAGGACAGAAGGAAGACTCAAGAAGCAGAACCCATGCACCATAAATGATGTTCAGAAACAGATAGAAGCGGCCATTCATCTCATGGAAGCATCCTGCTCACACAAGGAGTCAGGTGACTATTGGCTTGCCACTGCCGAACTTCTTGAGAACCTCAGATACTACTACTCTATAGGTGAATTGGGCAAGTGTGGTCATGTACTACTTGAAATCGCTGATTGTCTTTTCTGTGCCGACCAGTCTGATACCTCAATCGCTTGTTGTGTTGAAGGTGTACCTCTGCTAATCAGGAGTAGAAATCACCATGATTGGGCTCGAGGAATGGCGGCAGTTGGTGAGCTTCTACTTGCAGCACTAGTCCTTAGTGCGTACGGACCTCACGAAGCAGTAGTGTCACTGAGAAAGCTGAGATCGGCTCTAACCTTGAAGGAAAGAAGAGCACTTTCCAATGAAGATGCGCACAGAATCACTAGAAGGCTTATTGCAGCGCATAAATCAAAGAATCTTGCTCCCTTGCAAGAACTTGGAAAAATCGCCCCAAGAAGGAAGAGGACAGAGCAAGAGAGCCTCCTTACTCTTCTTAATGAGTGGATGAATCATTACGCGGCTCTGAGACGCTCTGCCGATACGATTAACAGCATTGAGAAGAGCGTGGGGAACCGTCCCTACTAAAGCAAGCGATAAACTTGTAGAGTTGGGTGTCCCAGATCTTAACAGAGGCAGCAAATAAGAGTGGCGACTCATCTCCGGCTCTTCCAATGATCATCCGGACGCCCACCCGTCTCACGGGGATAAAGTCGTCATCGTCGCCACCCGAGATTATGATATGTCGAAGTATTAAATCTAGCTATTGCCAGGTGTGCTGGTCAGGATGGTCCATTGAGACTATTGGAGTCAATCGCATGTTGAATCTCTGCTTTGTAGATCTTGGCTACTGCTGAGTCCTTAACTTCCAGTCCCTGAGTTTGAATCGAAGTTCTTGTTGATTCCCAATACTCTTATTCCACATCTGGATCTCCTTGCTGATTTCGAAAATGATGGTTCCTCTAATCTTGACTTTCGCTTCTATCTCATCTTTCAGTTCCTGCAAAGCCTGAGCGACTAACTCTGGATTTCGACTAGGATCACAGTATTTTTCGACTTCGTCAAACACCTTCTCAATGGGCATTCTTCGCCACATCTCGACATCTGGGAGTCTGAGTGTACCTGGGACTGTCAGCGAAGAGCCATGGACTTCGATTGCACGCTGGTTAACCAAGACTTCAATTACTTGGTTCAACGTAGACTGGTCGAGTCCAGCTACTCTGACTATCTCGTTGATGCTCATGCTTCCTCGCTCGCTTACAAGGAGCATCACTCTGTACGTTAGAGAGCCTTCTTTTAGAAAGAATGCTCTAGCTTTCTCTTTTATCCCGGGTTCCTGTGTCAGCGACTTGAACAGCAGGCTCTCAAGAGCATCATTCATTTTCGAAAGCGATTGAACCTCTTGCTCCAGGAAACTCAGCCTAGCCGATGTTGCATCTCCCTGTTCCAGCGATGACTCGCTTTCTTTGATCCGTTTAAGCGCTGACTCAAGCTCGACTCTTCTTCTCTGACACTCAGCTAGCGCCTCCCCCAGTGATGAGAATTCGCCCATAATTCTGTTCCGTTCTTGTTGAAGAAGGCTGTAATCATATTTGAGTTTCTCTAGTTCAGACTTGAGATGTGATAGTGTTTCATTCTCCTCAGACGAAGACAAAAATTTCCCCTTAATTAATTATGGTTAGGAACCTTTAAAGTGTTATCCCCTTTAATCAATGATCTTGTTGCAAACCGTCGTTGAGTTTATCTTCAAAAGTTGGATGAGTGTATTTGATGAGGAAAGATGGGTTTGATTGAGGAAAAGCTTTCACTAACAGATCTTGCCAACCATTTTTGGTCTGTGCAAGCAGCCGCATATATCAGAGAGAAAGATGTCGAGATCACTTCGCTCGATGGATATGGAGACGTGATTGGTGAGGCTGAGTCATGGATTGACTCAACGTTAGATAGAGGATTGGTTTCACCTAACCGAACCCGACCTGACCGAACAATACTTGTCTATCCAACTGCTAGAATGTTCATCTCGATTCTCGGAAATGAATACATCCTAAGGAGATTTGCCAACGCAGTGTCCAAGTATGCAGCCGTCGTATTGGAGCATGAAGATGACTCGAAGATAGCTTTGCTTGCGACCACCCCCGGCAATCTCGGAGATAAAGGGTGGCAACTCGATTACCACAAGGCTAGAGCTGCCGGTGGACTTGTTGTCGGAAATAGGAAATTCGAGTGGAGACTGTTCTTCACTGACTATGTTAGTGCCGCTCAGAATTTCCATGATGCAAAATGGAAGTTGGTTAATCAGCCCTTAAGAGAAGGATGGGTGTACCTTCAGAAACCCGATGTAGCTCGCTTGATGGAGGAAGCTATCAGGACGAGAATAAGCAGGAGTGGATTGAAATCTGCAAGAGACATCCCGTCAGTTAAGGATCTCCCACGAAATCTGAGAGAGGCTGCCGAGAGAATATCAAAGAAAGTCAAGAAGCGAATCAGTGAATTTCAATCCTATGATGCGGAACAAGCAGGCGCCGGTGAAAGCGCTTACCCAGGGTGCATCAAGCAGATACTCGACAAGCTAAGCAAGGGAATCGGAGTAAGTCACAATGAGCGTTTAGCGCTCGTATTCTTTCTATCCAACCTCGGCAAAGACGTTGAAGAGATCCTCCAAGCATTTTCCAAAAGCCCTGACTTTGATGCTGAAAGATCCCGCTACTACGTAGAGCATGCTATGGGCCTCAGAGGAGGAGGAACGAAGTACAAGCCCTTCGGTTGTCCCAAACTCAAGACCTTCGGCATTTGCAACCCTATAGACAATTGGTGCAAGAATGGAAAGATATTTCAGAGAACAATAAGAGGGCCACTTGATTTCTACAGAGCAAGGAGCTGGGTGCTAGCTAGAAAAAAAGAGGAAGAAAAGCAACCAGGCTAAGACCAAGGAAGTTCGCGATATGAATACCAAGACGCGGTCGTACCTTGCTTCCAAGTTCATGGAGTACTATGAGAAGAAAGGCTCGTCTTGTATCACGGCCCCCAAGGATTTGCCTGAAAGGGAATTCGCGTTTACTTACTTCGATAGGGAAGGTATGTTCAGACACAAAGGCTTCTCGAAGCTGGAAGAACTTTTGTCTCATCTGAGAGTGAATGGCCCGTCCCATTCCTACCTAAGCGCGGCGCACTACCTCGATCCGGGCGCTGGTACAATGGGACAGAAAGGATGGAAAGGAACTGACCTGATATTCGACATCGACGCCGACCACCTTGATGTCGCATGCAAGATGAAACATGACAGATGGGTGTGCAAGGAATGCGGGAAGAGTGGAAAAGGAGGAAGACCTGAAAAATGTCCCCAATGTCAATCAACCAGACTTGAGGATGAGACATGGCTTTGCGATGAATGCATAAGTCAAGCCAAACTTGAAACCATCAAATTGCTCGAAATTCTCTACGATGATTTCGGTTTCTCCAAGAATGACGTAGAAATCACTTACACGGGTCACAGAGGATACCACACGAAGGTTGATTCACCCACCATCTACTTCCTAACACCAAGCGAGCGAAGGGAGATCGTTGATTACATCACTGGCAGAGGAATGGATCTGCAGGCCCATGGATTGAT
>JAHPYV010000153.1 GCA_019058495.1 Promethearchaeati archaeon | reverse complement strand
GCTAGAGGGCGACCAGCTTCCAGCTCTCGATCAGGAAGTGTTAGAACCTCACATATGTGTCCGAGTTTATCTCTCTTCGCGAAACCCGACACTGCGTAGCCGATGATCTCCCCTTCTTCTTCTGCTACAAGGACGTTGCTTGGCTTTGGTTTCTCTTCATAGAACGGGCATTCATAGACAAACAGTTTCCTGTATTTTGACTTCCAAGTGCCCATATCTCTTACGGCTAAACCGTTGTGGGCATAGCAGTTCTTCTCGTATATTCTGAGTATTGAAGAGTCATCATTTTCGTTTGATTCTCTAATCTCCACTTTTTGCTTAGAGGATTTTCTCTTTGTTTTCTGGTGATTCCATCCTAGTGGAGCTTTCGTTCCTCGAAGTAATAGTACTGGGAAATAGATGTCAGTTAAGCCTAGTTTAAGGTATATTCTGTGCGCTGGGATCTGCGCCCCAGTGAATAAGGCAGTGGAAGGAAAACCTTGTTCCATCGCATCGTTGATCGCATGCATTAGCAGTTTCGTCGATATGCCCTCTCTTCTGAAATCTCTAAGAGTTGATACATTGGCAATCCCTGCAACTCTCAGTGTTGCTCCCGACCCCACCTTCAGATCCCGTACAACGAGTTGAACATGAGACACTATCTTTCCATCTTTCTCAGCCACAAAGGCGAGGTCCTTACGGTAACCAGGATCGAACTCAAAGATCCTTAGCCACATCGCGCCCGTCAGTCCAGAAGACTTGTAAGAATCAAAGCACTCACCTAGGAGCTTTGCGATCTCGTCTTCCTCGCCTTCTCTGTAAGTTCTAATAATTGCGTTATTCAATTGAATCCAACTCCTATATTGTAACGCACAGATTTTTCCAGGATCCCAGATACGTTAAGTGAAAACAAGGCCGCAATGACTGGAGCTATAACTGCATTCAGAGATGTTGGCTGTACAATCTGTGCCCTGATGGTTGGAGTATTGAGGCAGTCCATGAGCATCAGGAAAGTCTTCCTTCTGACTGGCGCAGCATTCATTCTTCTGATACCGATTGCTCTCACACTACACGATTAAGATTCTTAGCTCACTATGTCTTTGACTGCTTTGATTATCTTCTTTTCGTCAGGGATAAAAGCGTTCTCAAGCACGGGACTGAATGGGACAGGTGTGTCTGGTGCAGTCACCCTCATTATTGGGGCGTCGAGGTAGTCGAATGCTTCTTCCATGATGATGGATGCGATTTCAGCGCTTACTCCTGCAGTCTTGCAGTCTTCGCTTACAATGACTGCTCTCCCCGTCTTTTTGACTGAATCGCCAATGATTTTTCTGTCAAAAGGAACGAGTGTTCTCGGATCGATGACTTCAGCGTCTATTCCTTGACTTCTTAGCTCCTTTGCTGCGGTAAGGGCTTTCTGCACCATGTAGAGAACGCCAATAATAGTAACGTCTTTTCCTTCTTTCTTGATGTCTGCATGCCCAAATGGGATAGTATAATCCTCATCTGGAACCGGCCCCTTAAGCCCGTAAACAAGTTTGTGTTCAGCAAACAACACTGGACTGTTTCCTCTTATAGCCGTCTTGAGCAGGCCCTTAGCATCGTAGGGAGTGGATGCGACGGCAAGCTTCAATCCGGCGGCGTGCATAAACCAAGAGAGATACGTTGATGAATGATGTGCAGCAACCTGAGTTCCTGCGCCGAAAGGCGTTCTGATGACGACAGGAACATTGGCTTGGCCACCGAACATGTAATGTATTTTTGCAGCTTGATTTATGATCTGATCTACGGCCAAGGCTATTAAATCGCCGAACATTATTTCAACCACAGGTCTCATACCAGTCATAGCTGAACCTACGGCAGCGCCTACGAACGTGTTCTCTGAGATTGGTGTATCACGTACCCTTTCATCGCCAAATTCGTCCGCTAGACCTTGAGTGACCTTGAACGCGCCTTGCCAGTATTTGCCTATGTCTTCTCCCATAAGAAACACTTTATTATCTCTCTTCATTTCTTCGCGCAGTGCTTCTCTTATCGCGTCTCGAACAGTTACCTCTCTCATTTCTGCGTTCACCACCCCATTGTCAATTGTTAGTCCGCATAGACACCTTCGGTCACTGTGCTTGGATCTGGTTGCGGACTTTCCTTGGCGAATTTCGCTGCTTCCTCAACCTTCTGTCTGACTTCGTCTTCTATCTTCTTGAGTTCATCCTCTTTCGCGATTCTCTCGTCAAGAAGTCTATCTCGCATTCTCTTTATGGCGTCCCTCTTGATCCATTCTTCAACTTCTTCCTTTGGTCTATACGCTGCGGCATCGAATCTTGAGTGACCCTTCAATCTGTAGGTCTTGCATTCTATCAGGGTTGGACCTTCGCCTTTCCTCGCCCTTTTTACAGCCTCAGATGCTAAGCGGTAAACGTCTAAGACATCATTTCCATCTGCTATGACTCCAGGAATGCCGTAGGCAGATGCTCTATCTGCCACGTTATTCAGAACCATTGCTATTGATTGCCGAGTTCCCATCGCGTATAGGTTATTCTCGCAGACAAAAATCACCGGGAGTTTCCATACAGATGCTAGGTTTAGCGCCTCGTGGAAGGTTCCTTGGTTCGATGCACCCTCGCCGAAGAACACTGCCACGACCTGATCTGTTCTTCTTAGCTTTATCGAAACGCCGGCGCCAACGGCTAAGGGAAGACCTGAGCCTACTACGCCAGTTGCGCCTAGAATGCCTTTGGTGAAGTCGGTCACGTGCATTGATCCGCCTTTGCCTTTGCAGTAGCCTGTTGCCTTTCCCATGATTTCAGCCATCATTCTATCGAGCTTAGCACCTTTTGCTGCGCAGTGTCCATGCCCCCGGTGAGTGCTTTGGATATAGTCATCTTCTCGTAGAGCTGAGATGATACCCGCCGCAGTTGCCTCCTCACCCAAGTATAGGTGAATTGTTCCAGGGATGAGGTTCTGTCCGAATAGTTCGTAGACTTTCTCTTCGAAGTAGCGAACCTCAAGCATCCTCTTGTATATCTGGAGAAACATGTCCTTACTAAGCTTCAGATCCATTCCATGAACCTTCACACTCATGGTACTCATTAGCATCCCTCAATTGAGATTCAATGATAAAGACTACCCGGCAACAAAATGCATTTCTTCGAATGGTTTTTTCCTTTATCGACTAACGTAACAGGCTTAAAAGTGCTTTGCTTTAGCAGGCAAAGATTCCAATGAAGCACGCACATATAAACAGATAGCTGACCACTAACAGTAAAGTCCTATTGAGGAAACAGTTCCTTCTGATGCTCTACAGTGTATGTCGTGTATGATCCCATTGCCTTGAGAGGGTTCTGTGTCTCCCGTAGAAACCGTGCTTGAGCCTCTAGGTGTTTTCCTATTTCGTTCTTCCACCTTCTCTCATAGTATGAGAGAAACTCGGCGGAGTAGTCGTTGTTAAGAGCTGCTTCAGCAGCAAACTCTCCGGCTGCGATTCCAGCCCTCACCGCAAAATAGATGCCCTCACCAGTGACGCCTCCGACCATTCCTGCACTATCTCCAGCTAGCAAGACACCATCACCATATGATGAAGTGAAGGTTCCTGAGAATGGAACATAAGCCCCCTTGACTTTGCCTAATAGCCTTGCACCTTTGAGCAGTTCTATGGCGATTGGGTTTCTCTTAACGAAGTCATTGAAGTAGGAGATTGGCTTCTTCTTTCGATGTGTCGTGGCGCATCCTGTTCCGACTGTAAGAATTCCTTTCTTTGGAAATATCCAGTGGTAGCCCATGAGGCTTTTTTCATAGAATAGGTAGATTGTGTTACCAACGCGTTTATCTATTTCCCTGTCCGGTAATTCGAAGTGAGCCTCAACGCAATATGCGCATCTCTCAAGCCACTTGCGCTTGTCGTCGTTAAACCAGTTCTTCCAAAATCCGCTTGTCCTAGCGATCGTACTCGACACGCCATCGGCTCCAACTACAACCTTGCTGCGTAAGACGCCTTTATTCTTCGTCTTTACTCCGCAGACCTCCTTTTCCGCGCCGAATATCACTGACTCGACAGGCGTAGACTCCATTAGCTCAGCTCCTGCCTCCACAGCAAGACTAGTGAGATAGCTATCAAAACTTGGTCTCATAACAGTGCGCCACGCAAGGAATCCTGGCCAAGGAACAGGCTGGAGTTTTCTGCTCCCTGCAACAACCTGTGCATACTCGATTCTTCTCTCAATAACGCTACTAGGGATGTTGAGCTTCTTTACTACCCACGCGTTGACGCCGCCTCCGCATAACTTATCTCTTGGTAGTCTATCCATTTCCACTAGTGCGGTCTTAGCGCCGCCTTTAGCTGCGTGAAGGGCTGCCATGCTTCCTGCTGGTCCGGCGCCAACAACGATCACATCGAATTCCCTCGAAGACAAGTGAGATGCATACCTCTTTACTTTGGATTCTTCTTCTCAAGTTTCACGACTAGTGAAAGGGCAGCGTTGAAGGCACCTCTCTGCGCATCTGAGCGCGTGTGACCCATACCAACAATGAGTATGTCTCCCTCCCGCAGATTGAACTATGAAAGCAGCCCCTTCAAGGTTTTCTTATCTATAACTCTGGCTGAGACTGATGGAACCTTGAGTAGCCCTGCTTCAAAAGTCAGTGTTGTGGCGCCGCTTCCGCCGACAAGGAGAGCGTGATCTCTTTGTTCTATTCCACTGTCTATTAGACCGGATATGCCTCTGAGCTGTATTGCATAAGCGAATTCGGTCAGTGAAACTCCAGGCGCCTGGACCTCCTTGAAGTCTACAATCGTTTTCCTGATGCTGCCGTTCCATTCTTTTCCACTGTCAGTCAACATGTGTCCTTTGTTTCCGACTCTGGTCACGAGTTTGTTCTGCTCAAGACGTTTGAGTAGTGTTTTGACTGGGCCCTCCTTGAGAGTCAACTCTTTCATTATAGTTGTGCGGCTAACGGGTTCAGATCCTTCGCCCAGAAAGATGAGCGCTGCTAGAACGTCGCATTTCTCGAAGGAAGGGAGTACCGTTGGTGAAGCCAACATAGCATTAAGGAGGCTTGTCAGTAGTTGCGAAGAGTCACTTTGATATTCGCCATTCAATACGAACACCATGTTAGACGATTAATCGCATCTAACTTATTTACTTCATCATGTCAAATTTGAGCTAGGACAAACTGTATAGAAAGGTTTTTATAAAACATTGGATAACTTATCCAACGCTGGATAATTTGACCGAATATGACTATAAGATCGTGAAGCGACAGGCGGGTACCGCATTGAAACGAGCCAAGGATAGCAAAGATAGATTGGATGAAAGAACGCAGAAACGATCAGTACCCAAGAGCATAGAAGTGTCAATTATCGCCATCCTCTCTGCTACATCAATATCCATTGCCTTTGTGCGTAGCTGGGCACCTAACATAGAAGTGACGAGTCTCATCACTTTCATTTCAGGTTTTGTTTTTGGATCAAGGATTGGCTCCCTCGTCGGCGGATTTACTGAGGCTGTGTCCAGCATGTTCAACCCACTTGGACCAGCGCCGCCTCCTATCTTCGCGGCGCAAATCGGGTGTATGATGCTGATCGGAGCCGTTGGAGGAGTGATCGCGAGGTTCTCCGACAAGAGTGAACTTGGTGGATTGAACAAGTCTCTCATGATGGGTGCAGCTGGTCTCTACTTGACCATAATTTATGATCTTGTTACGAACTTTGGGTTCGCCTTGTCATTCGGTTCGTCCTATGAAACCGCCCTGATCGTGGGTTCATATTTTATGGCCATCCACGTATTCACGAACACACTATTCTTTGGTACGGTTGGCCCAGTTCTCTCAAGGTACATGTTGAAGACGGTTAGAACAGAGGGGGGGATATAGGTATATGAATCATGCGAAGACTGCCGCTATCCTCCTTGTCATAATTCTTGTTCCATTGATTGGCTTGGTCGTCGCATATTCTTACTACGCACGGCTCGGAGGCGCGTTTGGAAATGTGGGATCCTGCTATAACGTGACTGTCATTATCGAGTACGGAAAAGACTATGGGCATGGCGCGAATCAGACTTTCGCTGGATTGAATTTCCCAGGTGGAGCCACAGTTCTTGACGCATTGCTTAACGTTACAACAGTCGAATATCAATACTCTGGTTCGTTAGTTCTTGTCACGGCGATCAACGGTATTCACAACAATGCAAGTGCAAATCTCTTCTGGCAGTATTATGTTAATGGCGTATTCGCTCAGGTTGCTTCAAACATCTACCACTTGGGTAACAACAGCGTGGTGGAGTGGAGATATCAGACATCACAATTCTGACAATCTTCAAACGTTTTCCATGGAGGTGATCAGTGAAATGCGGACGAGTACAAGGAGAGGAATTGTTTCTGTGATATTTCTAGTGTCACTCGTGTTGATGGCGTACGGTGTACCTGCCGTGAGTGCGGCAGATTCATCAATCGCGGGCGTCAAACCAGGGCAGAAGGCACAGTGGTCCGTCACGGCTTCAAGCGGAGTGACAGCCACATGGTACACGGAGACGTTCATGGCACGTGGCAACTACAGTCTCCCAGTTGGCTCCACGATCGCGTTAACGTTGACAAGTGCGGTCGGGGGGATGTTCAGAGGAGACGTATCGGTAGGTGGTCTTGTCTTGACTAATGTTTCGATGTCGGAGATCTCATTCAACTTGCTATTGGGATGGTATCCGTTCCAGCCAGGGCTAGTATGTCCAATAAACTGGGAAGTTCAGAAACAAAATGCAACAAGCAGCGGGTTCAACGTCGAGTATACAAGGTTTGGCGGCATGAACACGATTACTTTCACACATCTAAACGGAACAGTGGGCACAAAGTTGGTATATGACGAGGCGACAGGATTGCTCATTTCGGGATACGGGTCTTTTGGTCAATTCCTAGTCGAAGTCGTATTGACTCGTTGGACATCAGGAGAAACAACTGTGGCTATAGGGATAGCAGTGGTTGCAATTGCAGTCGTCTTTATCGGCGGTTGGTATAGCTC
>JAHPYV010000152.1 GCA_019058495.1 Promethearchaeati archaeon | reverse complement strand
CTCCTAGTTCATAGTCATTCAGTAATTACAGGATCTTCTAGCAGTTCATCGAAGTAGTCTTCCACAAACCCCAGTCATCACCGCATAAACTGGCAATGTAGTCATCATCTATCTCTTCTCGACCTCTACCAGCAGGATGATCAAGGAATATGGCTATGACGTCACGAACATCTTTTTCGTTGAGTTCAACTATCTGTAGCTTCGTCATGAGAAGATCAGCAAGGGAAATCGTGTACTCATCAAGGTTGAGCCTGTCCTTGAAATCAAACTTATGGCACATCTCAAAAACGTCGAGAAAAATATCGACATCCACTTCACTCTTCGTATCGAGGAACTTCAGTCTCTTCTTCCCATGGAGTGCATTAAACCTTTTATTAGGCTGGAAACCTAAGCTCAAAAACACCTTCTTAATCTCCTTCCCCTCTTTGGCATGTCCGACTAAGTCTATGTCCGGATACTCTCTCATTAGAGCTCTATGTCTCGCACTTGGACAATGTAACGCTACAGCCATGCCACCAAGTGCTCTGAGGGTGACGCCAGTCTTCCTTGCCTCATCGATGATTGCTTTGGCTTGGTTAACGATGGACGGAAGAGGAAGTGAGGGAATTGGGGCTAGCTTAATGGTGACTGGTGGAGTAGCTACCTGCACAAGTTTTGCTTGCAGTTGAGTAGAAGGAGCTTTGACCGCCTTAGTGACGCGGTCCGACGCAGGTTCAATTAGAGTTGGTTTTTCCTCGGCTTCGATGCCAGCGAAAACCTCTTGGATCTTTTCCTCTTGCAAGGGTACGAGTTCATCTAGTAGCTTGCCAAATTTGTCAGCTACACTTCTCATCTTAGTTAGTACTATCCCAAGTTTCTTATCAGTTAGGGCGATCATTATTGTAAGATTGGAGATTCTCGACACTATGATGGTCTTTGTCGCGTCCACATTCAACGACATATTGTCTCCTGGGTTCATGATCAGCATATTGTTGTAGAATGGCGATATCTTGGTCATTACAGACTTGCTTAGATCAGAATACAGTACCTTTCCAGATGTTGACAGAATTGCCATTTCAAGAATGTCAGGCATGCCAAGAGTCGTGAAGTCTTTCCTTACTGCATCCGCTAAACTCTCTATGCTCAAATGGATATCCCTCAATTTACATGCTAGTGAAGTTGGTGAGCTGCAGGATGTAGTCATATTCGTTGGTAACTTGCGTACGGTGAATGCGTTGCACATATGCTGAACGAGGCAGGCATGCTAGTTGAGTCATCGTGCGTAGGAAGTAGTCCTTGCGGGCGCTTTCCAGTTACTATTTACTTTGCTTTTTCAAATTTAAAACAGTTGTGTTTAATACGATATCTTCGGATTGTACGAGTTGCGATACTCTCGGAAGCGTGTTAACAAGTAAAGTGAAGGTTTTTACGGCAGAAGCAGCCATAAAGGAGCAGCGTGGTCACTCAGTCATTTATGATTAGGAGTTTACCAAGAGTGAAATTGATTCGCAATTCTTCCACCTTTGACTAACTGAATTTGGAAGAGCGTGAATTCTCTTGACTTACCAAAATGTACTAATCGTCAGTAATCTGATTGGCAGCGCCCGGGCGACCGAGGTCTACAAGAAAGCGGCGTCTCGATTTGATGAGGATGCGAAGGAGCTGTTTGTAACTCAGACAGAAAGGAAATACGTTGAAGACTTAGCTGCCAAACACGCGGGGTTCGACCTCGTCGTGGGAGTTGGCGGAGGTGTGGCTGTGGATGTTGCTAAGTTCATTGGAGCTAGAAGCAAAGCGCGGGTCATAGCTTTTCCTACGATTATCTCGACTGACTGCATATTCACCTCTTCGACTGCAGTTCGCGAGGGAGGCACCGTCAAATATATTCCGAGTAAGAAGCCAGACGAGCTGATTGTAGAATATGATTTACTTCTTGAGGCACCCTATCGTTTGAATGTCTGTGGCTGGGGGGATATTCTATCAATTCACACGGCTTTATGGGACTGGAAGCTGTCGGCAGATGAAACTGGAGAGAAGTATGATGAGGAAGTCGCTGCACAGGCTAGAGACATACTATCGAAGGCCTGCAGAGTCGACAACAAGGAAGGACTCGCGACGCTGATAGAATGCTTGAGGTGTGAGGTCGACCTGTGCGATGGATTCGGAAACTCAAGACCCGAGGAAGGAAGTGAACACCTCTTCGTATATTCGCTTGAAAACCATCTGAAACAATCATACCCTCACGGAGAATTGGTAGCACTCGGGATACACGAGATGAGCAAACTTCAGAAGAACGATGTCAACAAGATCTGCAGGGTAATGGACGACTTAGAGCTGCCATACAAAACAAAAGATACGGGAATCTATGCTTCAATGACTAAGGAAGTAATCACAGGACTCCCAGCTTATGTGAAGAAGCACAAGTTCTTCTACTCGGTTGTAAACAAATTGGATAGTAAGCGAGTCAGGAAACCCCGCACCAATCAAGGATAGTCAACGCGACAATCTTAGTGTATCTCAGCACTTCTTTGAGCTCAATGTTTTCGTCTACGCTATGCGCCTCTTTCCCTCCGGGTCCGAATAGTATACTAGGAGTGTCGGCACTACGCGTTAGTAGCCTTTGATCGCTTCCTCCTCCCCCAACGATGAGAGGTTCTGCCCCAGATATCGCTTTGATTTCTTGGACGACCTGTTTGACTATCGGGTGGTCTTGCTTGATTTCGGACGGCTCCATCCAGAGTCCAAACCATTCGACCACTGGCTTGTTCTTGATTAACCATGGGTCAAGCTGGACGATCTTCAAGATGTAGTTCCTAAACCTTCGCTTCACTTCGTTTAGGTCCTCATTTGGAAGACACTCAAGGCTACCTTCCATAACTATCTTTGTCGGCAGTGAAGAAGGCCATTCTCCGCCATTGATCTTGCAGATAGCCGTTGGAACCTTTGGGACGTCGGGTGGATATGCTTCCCAGAGGGGATGCTTAGCCTCAACTTGTCTCATAAGGGAGAAATCGCTTACTGCTTGATAGATCTTGATTGCTTTCTCAATAGCGTTTGCGGCATAATACATGTACTCTATCCCGATTGCCTTCCCCGGAACCGTTATCCTGAAAAACTGGGCTCCCCGGCTTGCTGGGAAGAGAATGTTCAAACCTGATGGTTCAGCGAGTATACCCGCATCAGCCTTATACCCTTTGGATACGCATGCGAGGGTTCCGTTTCCTCCTGCTTCCTCGTCGACGACGCTCTCGATGATTACATCTCCCCTAAGCTTCATTCCGAATTCTCTTAGGACTTGGACGGCTGTGATTAGCGCTGCAAGTCCTGCTTTCATGTCACAAGTGCCTCTCCCGTAGATCTTACCATCCACGAACTCGCCTGCCCATGGGTCATGGGTCCATTCATCTTTGTTTCCTGTAGGAACCACGTCGATGTGACCGTTGAGGATGATTGATCGTCCCTTGTCTTTGCTTGAGGTTTTCCACGTGCCAACCACGTTAGGTCTGTCCTTGTAACCGTTAGTGTAGCCCATCGTTTCAATTGGAACATACTCTTTGTGCTTTTTGAGTTCTCTCAGATCTGGTTCCCAGAGGTCAGTCACAAGTCCTATTCCCTTCATTTTCTCTGCGACGAATTTCTGACATTTGCCTTCTTGCCCAGTTATGCTTTCATATTTGACGAGAGACTGAATCAGTTTTAGCAATTCATTTTCTTTATCTTGGATAGCCTTCAGAATCCTATCTTTGTTGTCAGAACTCATGTATCCTCGACAGCCTCCTTAAGGCAAGGCTCCATGTTTATTGGTTCATCGCCCAATCGGGGGCACGCTTACCTAGCCATTTTTTAATATGATAAGCAGATTATCTCGTGCTCATCTATCCTAGGCATGGTGAATCCCACGTAACCCTTCTCAGCCAAGTTGTGTGAGAGCTTTCCGCCGGAGATGAGTTGCTTGATATCTCTAACCTTTTTGCCATCTGGTACCTTAACAAGGCACTCGACATCACAGACTGGGATCACTTCATTAATTGGACGCGGTGCTTCGCTTGCGTAGTTAACGAAGTGGATTACCATCCTATTCTTCTCTTTTTGGTGATATGCTTGAACCTCAACACTGGCTGGCAGATTATTGCAGATCAAAGGAAGCTCAGCCTTGGAAGACCATAGAACTGACCTCCCCAGCAAGGCTTTGTAGGCTTCCAATCCATACAATAAGAAGACGGAGTCAGGCTTGCCTGGGAAATACACTGCCCGTCCAGTAACGTACTCTGAGACTGTGATAACAGGTAAATTCAATTCACTACCCAATGTAGTGAATGCACTTGCTGAAGGAGAAATCAGGTTGCATATGGATCGTGTCTTTCCTTTCGTTTTTACGTTGAGGTTCTCATCAATACACGGGATTATATTGTTGTTACCCAGAGGTTTGGTGATCTCATGATCTCCTTTCAGCCTTGCATAGCCAAACATAGTTGAAGTCACCGATCCCAAGTAATCCACCCCAAAGATATCGCTCAACCCAAAATTGCTCTTTTGTTGACCCTCGCCATCGAAGAGCGATGAGCGAAATGTTGCTACAAGCCCTCCGCCGCCTTTCACAAACTTCGCTATGGTGTCTACCTCTGGTTGTGACAGACAAACCGAGTTGGGAAGGATTACGACCTTGTATTCTTCAAGGTTGTTAGGAGATGCAAGAGCCTCATCCTGTATTACGTTGAACGGGATGTGGCTTTGCGACAGGACCTTGTAGAATCCATAAAAGTGATCGAGGCACCTCGATTCGACCTGGTTTCTCGCATATAAGGGAATGCTCTTCTCAGAGAAGAGAAGCGCAGCGAACTGGACTCTCTCTTCGGGTTGAAGGTATTCCTCAATCTCTTTCAGTTTGTTGAAGGATTGTCCTATGGCCTTCCAGTTATCCAGATTTGCAACACCTGGTCCGTACATGGCGAACCAAGGTTGTCCTCCACTGGCAACGACTTGTGCTATCGAAATCCTAAGTTCAGTTTCTGGGAGGGACATAAGGTTCCACGGTATATAGGGTGATTCGATGAGAACGAACACGGGTTTGCTTCCGTCAACTGAGTTTGCGTAGCGCACTGATGCTCCGAGCCACCACACTGGAAGCTGAGCTAGCGATCTGTAGTCTTCGACGGAAATCACATCCTCGACTTCTGAGAGTTGCTCTAAGTTCTCTCCGTACATCATTGGGATGTACCACCCAGCGTACTCGGATCCGTGGCGCCAGCCTATCTTCAAAATATCATGCAGGAAGACGGGCATTCTCCTAGACAAAAAAGAGGAGATAGGGAAGTGAAACTGGGGGAAACATATCTTCCTCGAGTCAATTCGCTTAACAGTCTGGAACACGTCTTTGACAAAGTCGGTGACGCACTGGTATCGCCATTTAATGAATTTGAGCCAGTTTGGGTCAGTCCAGTTCTGCTTGGTCGGAAGGTCAATTGCTGCATCTTTCTTGAGCTTCTTGCTACAATTCTTACAGGCGCACCAGCTTTGGAAACCTGGTTCATCCATGAATACTCCGTCGACATCATAGTTTGAGACTATTTCTGAGACAACTTTCAGCAGGTAGTCCTTGTATGGGCTGTTCACACACATTGCCGTGGAAGCGCCGCCAAATTCCTGTTGCAGTTGTCCATCGACTTTTTCTTGGGCCCAATCTGGGTGCTCTCTGGCTGTTGCGCTGTCGCCCCAAGTGCAGTTGACATATGCTATTATCTTCAGTCCTTTAGCTCTGCAGTTTTCGATGATTTCCTTGAGAACGTCCCTGTCGCCAAGATCTGGATGATGTGGAGCTACAGAGCTTTGAAAGTAGGCTCTGCCTCCAAGATAGCTCAGAGCAAAGGCTACAACTACGTTAGCCCCGAGGTCCGCGACTTTTCCTACAGTTTCCTTGATGCTAAGTTCTTTGAGGTTTGAGGGGGGCAGTTCTATCGTCACCAGTCTTAGGGGGGTTCTCCACCACTGGTCTTCCACCAACTGACTGACCTCGCTTCTTCGGACTCCTACTCAGGTGGGATCTCCTTGAAGATCCTTTCAACATCGATGCCTTGAGCAATGTTCTTGCGCTTCGACCGGACGTAGATTAGTGCTGCAACCAAGAGCGCTGCCAGAGTTATTACCGCGCCTACAGGCGCTTGTGGAATCAGTACCGATGGGTACAGGAAGAGCAAAGGAATGCTGATGATGAAGTAGATCGCTGTTGCAATGCCAGTCCACGTGACCTTTTGTGCGCCCAGAACTTTACCTTTGATTGGTGACCTTTGGTAAATCTCCTTCTTTCTTCTCGCCAACAGGATGCCAGCGATACCAACGATGGCCGTCCAGACGTACAGAGAGATGTAGTAGACTGTCCCAACCAATGCAAGGTTTATGACTGAGCCGATGAAACCAAACCAGACGACTACTATGGAGGCGAGAATTGCCCAAACAGGAGACCTTGTTCTCTCACTGACATCGCCGAACCTCATTGGAGTTACCCTGTCGAATGACCACGCGAAGACATACCTGCTCCAAACAATTGTTGCCGCTGGAATCATCATGTAGGCCCACAGCAACATGCCTATGGCAGAAAGCAACACCAATGTCTGGTCAACACCGAAGTTCATGAAGAATATCAACGCGGGGGGATACTGTTTCAGTGACGCGGGTCCGTACCAGTACATCCATCCGTATGCATTTAGGAAGTCTTGTCCGAATGCATTATAGGTCACAAGTACCAACACGAGATAGAAGACTGTCATTCCGATCAAAGTTACCAGCAAGGAGTAAGTCAAGCTCTTCTTGTAGTCTTTCAGTTCTCCGCCAACGTTTGTGGAGCCAAAGCCGAGTATGTACGTCATGGGGAACAGAATGGCCATGAATGTTGCACCCAGCGTGAAACCTGTGCTGAAGACAGATCCACCCTCACCAGGCGTGGCTGCCGCTACTGAAGGCAAGTTCGCATAAGTCAAAGTTGGACCGAAGGTTGCATCCCAATTTGCAATGAACATCGCCAAGTTTACTGTCAGCAAGGCTATTATGGTGACAATGGTTAGGATTGCTGCGACGATGAATG
>JAHPYV010000151.1 GCA_019058495.1 Promethearchaeati archaeon | reverse complement strand
TCGGAATGTCTGCCGGTGTGGTGAAGATTTTGAAAGTGACTCTTCTGGGAGGAGCTGGAGCCATAGGTAGTTCAGCTGCCAAAGCTCTGGTTACTTCCGGTGTATTTGATGAGGTCTTGTTAGCGGATATCGAAGTTGAGAAGATAAAGAAGCTCGCCAAGGAGCTTGGAAAAAACACATCCTACGTGAAGGCAGATATCAATAAACCAGAAACGGTAAAGGATGCCGTAAAGAAAGCAGACGTAGTTCTCAACTGCACAGGCCCCTTCTATGAATGTGGTCCGAAGGTCCTTGAAGCCGTAATAGAGGCTAAGAAGAACTACGTAGATGTCTGCGACGACTTAGATGCCACCACTGAGATGCTTAGTTACGACGAGAAAGCTAAGAGAGCAGATATATCAGCGCTGATAGGTATGGGAAGTTCACCTGGAGCCTCTAACCTGTTCGCCAAGTTCTGCGCAAGTTATCTGCAAGTCGAGTCGGTCGACATTTACCATGCGAATGGGGGAGAACCCTACGAAGGTGCGGGCGTAATAAAGCATCGGATACATGGGATGCAAATGGACATACCGGTTTTTGACCGAGAATTCAAAACCGTGAGGTTTATGGATGAAAGTGGAAAAGCGTTGATTCAAGAAGTGGAATTTTCAGGTCTGGGAAAATTCAGAGTCTACCCGTATCCACACCCCGAGACAATAACGTTGCCAAAGTACCTCAAGGGGGTGAAATGGGTGATGAATCGTGGAGTCGTATTGCCAATCGAATACATGGAACTGATAATGGACATGGTTAGGCTGGGCATAACGATTGACGACCCACTGGATGTCGGAGGTCGGAAAATTGTTCCGCTCGACTTCGCTGTTGCGTATATCATTAAGAGGAGGGAAGACCTGTCGAAAAAGTACGGCTACACCCAGCCCATGGGCGGGGTCAAAGTAGTCGTGGCTGGTAAAGAAAAAGGAAAGAAGGTCCAATATGTTGTGAATGCGGCATCAACTGGTGGCATGATGGAGGGAACGGGAACGCCTGCCGCAATAGGAGCCATACTCATGTCTTCTGCGAAAGGTCGAACACCAAAGATCAAGATGAAAGGAGTCTTCCCGGCGGAAGCTGGTGTTGATCCAGTTGATGCTTTTGAGTGGGCTGGCAAGTTCAAAGAGAAGGGTGGAGGCATCGGGATCAAAGTCGAGAAGATTGACGAAGAAGGAAAAGCTAAGCCAGTACCGCTCCCGATATAGAACTCCACTTCTATTTCCTTGTCTGTGCTCTTATTAACTGTGACGTGATCTGCGTGAAGCACGTAGCCATACCAGCCAACGATTTCTGCGGCCTTCTTAATCCTTGATGCAAAGGTTGAGGGAGTTAAACCAGTGTAACCGCCTGCGAGACTCATTTCTGAAAGGGCTAATTCTAAGATAACCACATTTTCGGTGTCCTTTGCAGCTTGGAGGATACCTTGGATTACCTCCAGAGAAAGTCTGGGGTTGGCGGCTAGGATAATGCAGTCAGGAGGCTGTAAAGCGTCAAATAGAATATCTGAAGGCAAAGGATTCCTGGGTTGCTCGAAATATCACCTATGAGGCCTCTTTTCCATGGTGTCCACCATTCTAGTCGGACCTGTCTATGATTTCGAGAAAAATCCAGTCAGCTCGAATAAGTTTTCTTCTATGGTCTTCAATTTGCCTGTCATTTCTTCTATTCTTACAGGAACTATTTCCGTCCCTCTCAAACAAGGGGCGTAGCCGGTTTTCTTCTGTTTAATGAGGTCTACTGCAAAAAGACCTAGGCGGATCCCCATTATCGTATCAAAGGAATTGGGAGGACCCCCCCTTTGTAGATGACCCAAAACAACCGATCTTGCTTCTTCCCCTGTTCTCTTAGCGATTTCTTTTTCCAGGACCTGGGCAATACCACCGAGCCTCTCATGACCAAACTCGTCCTTCTCCTCACCCGCAGTAACTAATTCCCCTCGAGCCTTCAGTTTAGCACCCTCCGCAACCGCAATAATGGTGTGTCTCTTGCCTTCGGCTCGGCGTCTTTTTATCAACTCACAGACTGAGTCGATGTCGAAGGGCTGTTCGGGAATCAGGATTATGTGTGCTCCCCCAGCTAGACCAGCCATTAGCGTTAACCAACCTGTATTTCGCCCCATTATTTCTACAATTATGACGCGTCGATGCGATTTCGCGGTGGTATGGAGTCGTTCAATGGCCTCGGCTGCTGTGTCCACTGCTGTTTGAAATCCTATGGAGTAGTCGGTGGCGCAAAGGTCGTTGTCAATAGTTTTGGGCACCGCAATAATGGGGACGCCTTGCTTGCTAAATTGGCAGGCGGCACTTAGGGTGTCTTCTCCCCCAATTGTTATCAAGGTGTCGATACCGAATCTCTTGATGGTGTCCATGGCTTTCTTTACGCCGTCTTTCGTTTTGAATGGGTTTGTTCTTGAAGTTCCTAGTATGGTTCCGCCGGTTTTAGAGATGCCCTCAACATCTTTGAGTGAAAGCGGTTTTACTCCTCCATTCAACAAACCCGCGTAACCATCTGTGATTCCAAATACTTGGTATCCATACTCGGTAGCTCTAGTAACGATCGCTTCAATGGCGGCGTTTATGCCTGGGCAGTCACCACCGCCAGTCATCACAGCTATTTTCATTTGTTCTAAGCCTCTATTCTTGACTTCTAATGTCTATGGTCACGGCTAGTAGAGATTTTGGTCTCCTCTCCTGCCAATCCTCACAGCATTGGTCAATCCCAACTTAAATACTTATTCCTATTATCTGTGTAAAAAAACGAAGAAAGAGCTATTGGATTAGGAAATTACAGCAAAAAGAAGTCGAAATGAAAGTTCAGAGAGTACTTTAGCAAAGGCCCGCAGAATACCGTAGTGATCAGCGCGCGAATTGGTGCAGACCCAAAAGAGGGCTTCAAGAAGCCACCAGACTGCGTAAAATTGAAAGTTCTACAGACAAATGAACGAGCAAAAAAACTTGCCTGAATTGACTAAACTAACATCTGGACTATTGACCAAGCTGTCAAGCCTGACTATCAAAAAGAAACTGGAAGAAGACATATACATATTGATGGCAGAAGTATCGTTGAAACTTAGTATCACGGAATCGAAAAAGGCCTTGGACGCCTTAAGATATAAGTATAATCTCGCTCTATCAGACTTTCTAGAGGCGGCACCGTGGTTTGAACAACCCAATATGCTACGCATATACTAAGGATCGAGGTTGTCCCCTCAGATTTCTGATGTAATCTGAATAATGTGAAAGTCTCCCCAACATTCGTGGTGATGGGTTGTCAGATAAGTTATTTCTTTCATATGACGTTGGTACCACAAATCTAAAAGCTGCGCTCCTGAATGCAGACTTCGGCATCCTTGGACTAACATCCGAAATCTATCCTCTCTACGTTCCAAAGAAAGGCTACGCTGAGCAGGATCCCTTAGATTGGTGGCGCGCCGTAGTAAAAGCCACAAACCGATTGATACGAGAGAAGAATGTTGACACATCAAAGATCGCTGCAATAGTCTTCTCCGGTCAAACACTAAGCACTGTTTTGATAAACAAAAACGGCGAGCCCCTAATGAGGTCCATGACTTGGATGGATGCCCGTGCTGCGCCCCAAGCAAAGCGACTCATTGGAAAAGGAATAATAAAAATAAGCGGATACAATCTCTTCACACTGTTACGGTTTCTCAGAATCACAGGAGGAGGACCAGGACTCGCGGGAAAAGATCATCTGCCGAGAATTGTTTGGGTCAAGGAAAACATGCCGGAAACTTACAGAGACACCTACAAGTTCCTTGACAGCAATGGCTTCATGATTTACAAAGCAACTGGAAAAACCGTGATCAGCGGATTTGATGCCCACCTCACCTGGATGATGGACACGCGACCTGGGGCATATCACTGGTCGACAACTATACTCAAGAAGTATAGAATCGATGCAGAGAAGCTACCAGAGATAAGACGGCCCACCGACGTTGCTGGAAGACTAACCAGTGAAGCAGCAAAGGAACTCAACCTGTTTGAAGGAATTCCAGTAATGGTGGGCGCCGGCGATGTAGCATCGGTTGCTCTTGGTTCTGGCGCAGTTAATGAAAATGATTACTTCCTTTATATCGGCACCAGTGATTTCATGGGGACCCATATATCGAAGAGGAAAACTGATGTCTCTCACTACATGGGAAGCATATGTAGTGCCATTCCCGGTATGTATCTTTATACTGGTGAGCAGGAAACTGCAGGAAGTTGCTTAGATTGGGCTAAGGATCAGTTCTTCAAGGACGTTGAGAAGGAGGTTGGCAGCAAGGTCTATGATGAGTTGAACGATGCTGCAGGAAGGATACCCACGGGCTCAAAGGGTCTCATGTTTACCCCATGGTTAAGCGGCGAGAAAACTCCTATTGACAATCACTACATAAGGGGCGGATTTCACAACCTGAGCATAGAACACAACAGGGATCACGCAGTTAGGGCCGTAATGGAGGGAGTAGCACTCAACATTCGCTGGGCTTATCGATGCATGGAGAAGAAAGTCGGACAATCAAAATGGGTCAACTTCGTCGGAGGCGGAGCCAAAGGAAAAACGTGGTGCCAGATTGTTGCAGATGTCCTTGACAGGGAGGTAAGACAAGTCGAAAACCCCAGCCAAGCTGGTGTAAGAGGAGCAACAATGATAGCAACAGTTGCACTAGGAATCTACAGAGACTTCCCAGCTGCAGCAAAGGGTATTAAGATAATTGGGGTCTTCAGACCAAACCCAAGAAAAACTAAACTGTATGACGCGCTCTTCGTTATGTTCAAGAAACTTTATGAGAGCAACAAGAACATATGTAAGGAGCTGAATAAAAGCTCTTCTTGAGATCAGGGTGGGTGCACTAAATCAATGATTTACCTGTCTTCTTGTCAAATACGTGTACTTTTTTAGGGTCGATTTCTATGGGTATCCCTTCCCCTACTCTCGTTTTTGTGTCCTTAACCGCGGCCACTAGTGGAACATCCCCGACTTTCACGTGCAGGATCAATTGCGGTCCTACAGGTTCAATAAGCTCTAACATCATTCGGAAAACGTTTTCTGGCTCAGCTCCAACAGCACACGGGTTTTCATGGAGGTCATCCGGTCTGATACCCATTATGACCTCTCCCCCAACATGACCCTCCAGCTTAGAGCGCATCTCGCCTGGCAAACACACGGTGAATCCCTTTGCATTTAGGCGCAGAGTCTTGTCTTGCTTGATCAAGTTGCTTTCTATGAAGTTCATTTCGGGGGATCCTACGAAACCAGCGACAAATTGGTTTGCAGGACTATTGTACAGTTCGTTGGGAGTACCCACTTGCTCCACTACGCCGTCTCTCTGAACCATGATCCTGTCTGCCATGACCATCGCTTCAACCTGATCGTGAGTGACACATATAGTGGTCACTCCCAAGTTCATCTGCAACCTTTTTAGATCCGTCCTTGTTTGAACCCTAAGTTTCGCGTCGAGGTTTGCGAGCGGTTCGTCCATCAAAAAGATCTTTGGCGTTCTCACTATCGCCCTGCCCAAAGCTACCCTCTGCCTCTGCCCTCCGCTGAGTTGCCTCGGTTTCCTATCTAAGAATTGAGCTATGCCTAAGAGTTTTGCAGTTTTCTTAACCGCTTGCGCTATCTCAAGATTGTTCATCTTCATGATTCGAAGCGGAAAGGCAATATTCTCATATACGTTCATGTGCGGGTAAATGGCATAGTCTTGAAACACCATTGAGATACCTCTCTCCTGTGGCGGCCTAAATATGCCCTTCTCTGCGGAGGTTACAAGATCGTCTCCTATCCATATCTCCCCTGTATCCACTTTGATCAAGCCCGCAACAGCAAAAAGAGTCGTTGTTTTTCCACACCCAGACGGACCTAGAAACACAAAGAATTCCTTGTCCTTTATCTGAAGGTTCAGATCCTTGACAGCTGTAACTTTCCCGTATTTCTTCGTTAAGTTCTTTATAGTTATGCTCACCATTTGGCATTACCTTGCGACCATCTAGTAGCGCTAGCCATGTCTCCATTGCTATCCCTTGATAGCTCCAGACATATATCCGCGAACGAGGTATTTTCCTAATAGGGTATAAATAAGCAGGACAGGTAATGAGTACCATAACGCCCCTGCCATTAGAGTGTTCTTACTAACTGTGGTGGTTCCTAGCAAATTTGCCAGAGCGACCGAAGCCGGTTGGGCTGATGGCCCCAGGGCCAAAGTCACGCCAAATAGGAAATCGTTCCATATGGACGTGAATTGAAGAACCGCCGTAACCATGAATGGGAGGACAGAGAGTGGCAGTATTATGCGCTGATATATTTGCCATGTTCCCGCTCCATCCGTCTTGGCTGCCATTATCAGACTGTCAGGAATAAGCCCATAGAAATTCCTGAAGAGAAGAGAGGTGACCGTAACGCCATAAATCGTATGCACTAGGATTAATGCCCAAAGAGTGTTATACAAGCCTAACGCGGACACCACGATAACCAAGGGAACAATAACCACTTGATAGGGGAGAAATATCCCAAGTGAAAGCAGCAAGAAAACGATATTCGATCCGGGGAACTTGACTTTCGTTAGTAAGTAGCCATTTATTGAACCAAGGAGACATGAGAGAACCGTGGCAATAGACGTGAATATCAGACTATGAGCTAAGGGCGCTAGTAGCTTATAGAAGGCCTCTGCCATAGGTTCAAACGTGACGGTCGGCGGCAGTTGTATGGGAAGTGTGAGAAACGTATCAGCGAGGGTTTTGAAAGCTGTCGTGATATCAGTATATAGAGGAAGCACAGCCGCAATTGCGAAAAGGGTCAGTATGATGTACAGGAGCACCCGCTTGAGATCAGAAAATCCGCTCATTCTTTCTCCCTCCGTGTAGACCAATAGAGGTATGGCACGACCACTACAATCGCGAGTAGGAATATTACAGTCCCTATCGCAGCTCCCTTTGCAAAGTTCGGAATAAAGGTATCCCTGAAGAAGAGCACGCTCAACACAAGCGCGGAACCCCCAGGTCCGCCCTCGGGCCCCATCATTACGAAAACAAGGTCGAATATCTTGAGAGCAAATATCATAAGAACCACAAATGCGCTCAGAGCTGAAGACTTCAGCTC
>JAHPYV010000150.1 GCA_019058495.1 Promethearchaeati archaeon | reverse complement strand
ATCAATCTACACGCAGGGACTAGAGTCTAATCGCTCTGGGCTTCCTTCGATCCGATCTATTTTTCCTATACGCCTTCCGTCCCCAGAACAACTGAACGGAGAGCCAACCATAATATAAAGGTTTACGGCAATCAACACAAGCTCAAAAAGGAGAACTCATTGGTAATAATAGCAAAAGTAAATCCGCATCTGTCTATGGAACCTATCGAAACGCTCAGTCAATTGTTGCCTTCCCTGGAAGCAGAAATGATTCTGCATTTGAAACTTGGGCTCATACTTATAAGGAGCCAAACGGAATTTAGAAATAGCTCTGATAAGAGAAGAGTGTTTCCTGACAGATAATGGTGACTGATTTGGCTAGACGTACTTATCCGGAATTTCCTTGGTTCCTTATTCTTCTGGTAATGCTATTACTTGTTGCAGGAATAACTAACAGCATCTTGTCGCAGCCTTTCACATTGAACCCTATAATGGGCTCGCTCTTTGGACTTGGAGGAATTCTGCTGATCATAGCGCTTTCTGAAATAAAGAGAAGAAGCGATGCACAAAGAATTGTGAAGGTTGCACTCGAGACATACAAAAGAGGAAGGATCTCTGTTACCGATTTCGCCGAAGAAGTTGATTTCAGCGAGAAAAGAACTCGGAGAATCATAACGGACCTCCGAACTAAGGGGCTGACGGAAGCATATTTCGACAGCAAAAGTGGGGACATCGTTTTTGGTAAGGAACCCACCGCTCCAGCAGAAACCTCGCCGGTACGACGCCAACCCAACTTCTGCCAGTACTGTGGCGCCCGGTTGCCTTCATCGGCTAGGTTCTGCACGAACTGTGGAGCAAGCGTTGAATAGTCAACTATCAAGGTTGCTGAGGAGAGTTTGGATACAATAACCTATATTAAACACATTGACCTATTTCTAATGGTTAGTGCTGTTGGGGATGGTGGTTAACATTCTCAGGGCCAAGCACATTTTCAAAGTAGTATTTGTCGGGGACCCAGCCGTCGGCAAGACAAGTCTAGTGGCGAGACATGTAAGATCATCTTTCAGGGAGAACTACATCCCAAGCTTGGGTGCCAACATCACATCGAACGATTACTTGATCGACAACTATGCTGTGACTCTGCTAATCTGGGACATCGCAGGACAGGAGATATTCAGCAATGTCCGAGAGAAGTATTATGCAGGAGCAAAAGCAGCATTCGTTGTCTACGACGTCACTAGGCCTGAAACTCTGAACGGAACCAAAATCTGGGTTGACGATCTGAAGAAGTTCGTATCTCTTGATATTCCCCTCATATTGGTAGGTAACAAGATTGATTTGGAGAGAAAGATAAGCAGGAAGGATGGGGAAGCTTTCGCCAATAAACTGAACGCACAATTCATAGAAACCTCCGCTAGAACAGGAGATAACGTTCCAGAAGCGTTTAGAGAAATTGCTGAAACTCTAATCAACAAATTAGTCAAGCACGTCTAGGCCCAGATGTGCAATACGCATCTGCGCGTAATCATGCAAAGGATCTCTCCTTCCACCTATCACTTATTCTGTTTCTTGTATATTCAAGTACAGACGCTCCGTTAGACATTTTCAGCCACTTTCGATTTTCTGTAAGTAGTCAGCCGATGTTCTGAAGTCTGCCAATGTCTTGTACTGCAGGACCTCGAGGTTGTATACTGCATCGACTCCTAAGAGTGTTTTCACAACCGCTTTGAAATCTATCAGTCCCTGACCAGGCGGAAGATGAAGATCTCCAAGCCCTTTTTGTGCCTGCGTCCCTCCCACAGGATACGGAATAAGCTTGTTGTCGTGCAAGTGAATGTGTCTCAAGTAAGGCTTAAGGAGCACCATAGCGAGTTTCAAATCAAACCCGAAGAAAGAAGCTGAAAGAGCTAGATGACCCACGTCACATGTTCCCTTGACATTCTCGCTATTCAGGGCCTCAATCAAGGTCGGGATAACGATCGGGTTGTCTGCTATAGGCAGGGTGTCAAGTCGCGGGACCTCGTTCTCCAGACATATAAGAACATCATGATCCTCAGCTACCTTAACACAATTCTTAAGCGTTCTAACAGCCATCTCGACAGCCTTGGGTTTGCCAAACTTCTTGAAATCATTTGCCATGAATGATATGTTGATGCTTCTACTTCTCTTGAGTTCGGGGAATAGGGTTCCAGGATGCTCGTTCAATATGTGAATATTGAGCTCAGAACAGAACTCTATCATCGAATTCAAGGTTCTCTCAGCCATCTTCCTTGTGGTTTCATCGATGGACGCTATGTTGCTCATCACACCTAGCTCATCATCATAGTATCCATGTGCAGTAAGCTCCTCGATGCTGAAAGTACTTAACACTTCTTTGAGCTCCTTTAGAGAATTCTCATTGATTGATGAGTCAGGTTTTATCGCACCGTAAAATGGCAAGTAAAGTTCAAAGATCCTAAAATGAAGATCATAAAGCTCTTGAACAAACTCCCTCAGTTTGCCCTTTGTTGATACATTGTAGAGAGTTGCTCCTGTTCTCAATTTGATCACTCTCAGCGTAGGATATCTCTTATTGACAATCCAATAAGACAACTGCGACTCTGACTTCTATGAGAAAGGAGTATCACGATGTGATAAACTTCTATCTAACTCTTTCTCATACCATTCTCACAATCTTGAAAACTAGTCGTTATATAAAGGAAACACGCATAATTATCAAGCAAACTGAGCAATCTAATTTGCTGATCTCTACTCCGAGAAGTAAAGGTGAGGATGGGTTACACTATGCCTGAAAAAGGACATTACGTAGCTGTAATTGATGTTGGAACAACAGGAGCACGCTCCGCAATATTCGACCCACAGGGAAATCTCAAAGGAATGTCATACAAGGAATATCCTGAGAAACGCCAACCTCCAGGTGTCTCAGAGCAAGATCCACCAATGTGGTGGAACAACGCAACTTTTACCATGAAAGAACTACTCAGGAGTTCAAAAATACCGCCCAAAGAGATCACAGCCTTATCTGTGAGCACTCAAAGGGCAACCACACTTGCAGTCGACAAAGACGGAAATCACCTGATCCAAGGAATGACCTGGATGGACTCCAGAACATCGCCCTCACTTGAGCCATTGAAGAAGAAAATTACGAGACCAATTGGGTGGTGGACAAATTCATCGCTGTCAAAAATACTGTGGATAAAGGATAATCACCCAGGAATATTCGACAAGACATACAAGTTCATCCAAGTCGATGGCTATCTTTACCACAAACTTACAGGCAAATTCGTAACCGATTATTCGAATGCCATCTACGGAATCATAGACATTAATACGATGTCTTGGTCGCAAGAGCTTGCGGATGCCACAGGTGTTCCAATCGAAAAGTGGCCTGACATACATTCTCCAGGGACATCGCTCGGGGAACTCACAGGCAAAGCTGCGGAGGAGACTGGGCTGAATGCTGGAATGCCTGTAGTCATGGGTGGTGCTGATGTGCAGTGCTCCGCCCTTGGACTTGGAATGACAGACCCAGGACCAGCGAAAGCAACGACTGGCACAGGAACCTTTGTGGTTTCAGTACTTGAAGGAAATCCAGTCTTCGATCCTGGAGGAAACCTTTTCACAAACCCTCATGTCATCAAAGGCAAGTGGGTTCTTGAAGGGGCGATGCCTGGTACTGGGCTGCTTCTTAAATGGTTCAAAGATCAGTTCAGCACCTACGAAGTCAACAAAGCGAAGGAAACCAAGATTGACCCATACGATTACCTAGTTGGAGAAGCCAAGGCTGTCGAATCATGCGCAGGTGGATTGTTGATAATACCGCTGTTCAATTTCGCTAAAGGGGCGATTCATGGACTGTCGTTCGGGCACACAAGAAAACACCTTGCGAGAGCCATACTTGAATGCAATGCATATGCGATCAGGTTCTATCTGACACTGATGGAGACAATGAAGACAAAATGTAGCGAGATTAGGGTAGATGGTGGTGGCTCAAAGTCAGCCCTATGGAATCAGATCATAAGCGACGTTACCGGTAAACCAGTTGTTGTTCCAAAAGTAACCGAAGGCTCGGCGCTCGGAGCAGCAATGCTAGCATGCATAGGAGTATCCATTTACAAATCCGCTGATGAAGCAATAAAGAACATGGTTCACTTTGTCGATAAGAAAGAACCTGACAAAGAGTGCCTCAAAGTCTACAACAAGATGTACACGACCTTCCAAAACTTATTAATGACAACTTACCTAGCGAAGAGAGTCACTGGAGATATCACCCTATAGTAATCCAGAGACTGATCATATCCCTTTTCACTCGGCAAGTCTTTTTGCGTCTTTCCAATGACATGACACAATAAGTCCAAGCAAAAAGTATTGGTGATTCAAGATGATGACGATCTCCCTGATTGAGAATGCGAAGTTTCAGGCTGAGTGCAGAAATCATAAGGTGGTTCTGGATCAGCCCGTCGAGGATGGCGGGTCGGACGGTGGTATGACTCCAGTTGAGTTGTTTATTGCTTCCTTCGGTGCCTGCATCGGCTACTTTGCCTGCGTTTTCCTCCAGCGCCGCAAGATCCCTGCAGATGGCTTGACAGTCGACTTGGACTGGAGTTCAGCTGACAACCCCCACAGAGTCGATTCAATCGAAGCAAGGATAAAACTGCCTGCAAAACTTCTTGAGAAAGAGAAAGCTGGGCTACTTAGAACTGTAAAGGGATGCACCATACACAACACGCTCCATGTGAAGCCAGAACTCAAGATACTTCTCACGTGAATTCATCTTGGGACACATCAGCAGAGAATCTGATCAGCAAGTGTTGCGTTCAGCTGAAACAGCATTCCGAATTCTCTACGACATGAGTTAAGGACATGAGACACTAGGTTCTGTTACCTCTGCGGTTGGTGTGTTCTTATGTGTGGAGGACCTTAGTTTAGGTATGCGGGCATTCAAGGCGGTCAAGCAGATCTATACCCCTCCTCTTGAGTCACTCATCCTCTTAGATCAGTTTAGGAGGATGGTGAACTATTGCGTACGCATTGGTTTGGCTGAGAACATTACGTCCATGAAGGCTCTCTCAAAGAAAGCTTACCATGAACTTGCAGGATATGACACACCGACCTATTATCGTTTGACCGCAATCAGTAAAGCCGCCGGCATCCTCGGGAACTACAGGCGTATGCTGATGAAGCAGCCGAAAGCTAAGAAGCCTTATGCGAGGAAACTCATGCTCACGGACTGCTATAGCTTCAAGATAACTAATGGTGAGATAAGATTGCCGATCAAGGCCAGAGAATACGTTTACATCCCATTGAATGCTTACGCTTTGCGGTCTATTGAGGGTCACACCATACGCTCAGTTTCGTTGACTGCTTGCACCGTATCCGTAGCCTTCTCGAAGGAGGTTGCTGAGATTAAGCCCCAAGGCCTGATTGGGGTAGACCGCAACCTCGACAACGTAACCATTGTGAACTCAGATGGAAACGTGAGAAGATATGATCTGTCGAGGCCAACTGAGATCAAGGAGAACTGCAGAGAGGCTAAGCGGGGCTTCAGGAGAAACGACTACCGCATCAGGAAACAGCTCTACTCCAAGTACGGGAGAATCCAGAAAAACAAGGTAAACTGGATACTGCACAACACCTCATCAAGCATAGTGAAACAGGCGAAGGAGAAGCGGTTCGGCATAGCCATGGAGGACATCAAGGGCATCCGGCGACTCTACAGGAGAGGGAACTGGCAGGGCGGGAATTACAGGGCGAAGATGAATAGCTGGAGCTTCGCCAAACTGCAACGGCAAGTAGAGTATAAGGCACGCTGGGAAGGTATCCCCATTTTTTATATTCATCCATCCAAGACTTCCTCAACCTGCGCGATATGTGGTTCACCAATAACCGAATGCGTAGGGAGGAAGGTCTACTGCCCACACTGCAACAAGCTGGTGGACAGGGATGAGAACGCGGCTATGAACATCCTTAACGCAGGGCTGCGGTTCAGCCTGAAGGGAGTAGCATGTGAAGCTGTGAAGGGGAGCCTGCTGAACATGAACGCGCAATGGTAATCCCTGGAGCAGACGCTACCCAGTTACCTAATCAGCCGAAGAGGTAACAGAACCAGACACCATATACCTTATCAACCGTAAACTCCCACTAACTAATGTCCCTTTACCAGTGAGGTGACGGACGATTAGTAATGATCATGATCATCACGGAATTTTCGACGTCATCATTATTGGTGGCGGCAGTGCTGGAGCAGGTACAGCCCGAGATTGTGCCAAGCGAGGACTAAGAACTATTCTCATTGAGAGAAACGATCTCGCGTCGGGCGCAGCTGGAACATGCGCTGGTATGATTTCTGGTGGACCCAAGTACCTTATGGAGCCGCCGATGGTGAAGCTCTGCTCAGCCGAATCAGCAATAATTGCAAAGATCGCGAGAAACGTGATCTTCAGCACCCCGATACTCATCCCCTTTCTCGACAAAGCCGATGTAAACCTAGGCAAGATGTTTGTAGCTGGATATGCTGGATATAGCGAGCTTCGTAAAGGCGATCCAGTCATAACGCTTACGAAAGAAGAAACGCTCAAGCTAGAGCCGAAGCTAAGTTCAGACGTTCTGAGTTCAGTTTACTTCAGAGAATACTTCATTGACCCATTCCGTCTCATCTTGATGAACGCCCTCGACGCAAAACGCCACGGAGCCGAGGTCCTAACCTACACGGAAGTTACTGACGTGTTGAGAGAAGGCAATACTGTGACAGGCGTAAGAACAAAAGACAAGTTCTCTGGAGAAACTAGGGACATTAAAGCGAAGATCGTAGTGAACGCCACCGGTCCTTGGGGATCCAAAATCGCGAAAATGGCTGAATTAGAACATCCACTCCGACTCAATAAAGGAAGCCATGTGATCTTCGATAGAAGAATATCGGACATCGGGATCATAGCCAAGTGCGTTGACGGTAGAACAGCGTACCTATTCCCGCATGAGAACACAACAATCCTTGGCACCACAGCCGTTGATATCTTCTGCGACCCCGACGAAGTTGAAACAACGTACGATGACCTAGAGTACTTGATGTCCGCAATGGAGCGAGCGGTCCCAAGCATACGCGAAGCAAGGATCATTAGGACAATGACTGGAGTCAGACCGATGATCAACCAATATGGAATCCCAGAAGACAGGGTCACGAG
>JAHPYV010000149.1:4977-7249 GCA_019058495.1 Promethearchaeati archaeon | reverse complement strand
GCCCTTACCTGTTGCAGCACGCCCATAACCCAGTTGAATGGTACCCGTGGGGATCTGAGGCCTTCGAAGCAGCAAAGAAACAGGACAAGCCGATTTTCCTTTCAATCGGTTATTCGACATGCCATTGGTGCCATGTAATGGAGAAAGAGTCCTTCGAAGACCTTGAAGTAGCAAAGCTGATGAATGAGGCATTCATAAACGTAAAGGTCGACCGGGAAGAAAGACCCGACATTGACAGCATTTACATGGCTGTTTGCCAGATGATGACGGGCAGTGGCGGATGGCCTCTTACCATCATTATGACACCCGACAAGAGACCTTTCTTTGCTTCAACATACATTCCAAAAGAAGCCAAGTTTGGACGGTTGGGAATGAAGGAGCTAATTCCACGGATAAATGGACTTTGGAAGTCAAAGAGAGACCAGCTCCTCAATTCAGCTAAGGAAGTAGTCGCGCGACTCGTAACGTCTGAACATACGTCAGACATATCTGAAGGTAAGAAAATCGGGGAGGAAGTTTTGGACGCTGCGTACGAGAGTCTATCAGAAGGTTTCGATGAGGAGCATGGTGGCTTTGGCAGCGCTCCCAAGTTCCCGACGCCTCACCACTTAACCTTCCTTCTTCGCTATTGGAAGCGCACGAACTACGAGAAGGCGCTTTGGATGGTTGAGAAAACTCTTAGATCAATGCGATTAGGCGGGATTTTCGACCAGGTTGGATTTGGCTTTCACCGCTACTCCGTGGATTCAAGGTGGTTCGTTCCACACTTCGAGAAGATGCTATACGACCAGGCAATGCTGACCATGGCTTACATAGAGACATATCAAGCCACGAAAAAAGAAGAATATGCTGAGACAGCCCAGGAAATACTGACTTTCGTCTTGCGTGACATGACTTCACCACAAGGCGGATTTTATACCTCCATAGACGCGGACAGCGAAGGAGAAGAAGGAAAGTTCTACATCTGGCGAGAACACGAGATCAGACAAATACTATCCCCAGAGGGGGCAGACCTCGTCACAAAAGTCTTCGGCGTCCAAGAAAACGGCAATTTCCGTGACGAAACTACCTACAAAGATACTGGAAACAACATATTATATTTGAGTAACCCTCTTCAGAGGGTCTCTTTAGACATAAAAATCCCTGAACCAGAACTCAAAGAGAGGCTTCAGACAGCGACGCGTAAGCTTTTCAGCGCCCGGGAAAAACGTATCCACCCTAGTAGAGACGACAAGATATTGACGGATCTGAACGGATTAATGATCGCTACGCTCGCCAAGGTGGGACAAGCTCTTGATCAAGCAGAGTATAAGGAGGCAGCGCAACGTGCGGCGGACTTCATTCGGGCAAAGATGCGTGATTCAAGGGGACGGCTTTACCATCGTTACAGAGATAGTGAGGCTGCGATACCAGGTTTCCTAGATGACTACGCATTCTTTGTTTGGGGCCTCATAGAATTATATGAGGCAACTTTCGAAATTGGATACCTGAAATCTGCGATAGAATTGACTCAGCACATGATAAACCACTTCTGGGATGAAGAACATGGGGGATTCTACATTAGCGCCGATGACACTGAGAGCGTCGTGACGAGAAGGAAAGATGCCTATGATGGCGCTCATCCTTCAGGCAACTCAGTCGCGACGTTGAACCTTCTCCGCTTGGCCCACATGACGGAGAAACCTGAGTTCGAAGAGAGGGCATCTCGCGTAATGTTGGCACTTTCTAATACAGTATCGAAGGCACCCTCGGCTTATACCCAATTGTTGATTGCCTTGGATTTCGCTATAGGACCAACAAGTGAAGTTGTTATTGTGGGTGACTGGGGCGCAGAAGACACAGATGCGATGCTCAAAGCGCTTAGAAGCAATTTCCTGCCCAACAAGGTGATGCTCTTTAGAGCAGCTGACAATGAGTCTCCCGAGATTACGAGGCTAGCGGAGTTCACAAGAGAATTACCAGGCAAAGAAGGCATAGCTACAGCGTACGTGTGTAAAGACTACAAATGCAGCCTACCAACAACGGACGTGAGGAAAATGCTCGATCTTCTGGATCTAAAGTGAAAAGCCGAAGATGACATCCCTTCGAATCCAGCATTAATGTTCTCATAACCCAGGGACCGTGAAGAGGACATAAGTTGAAGCCTTCGAACACCATCCCTCGCCCGATGTCGCTCGAACAACCGCACGAACTGTAGGCACATCAGGCTATACAAAAAGGTGAACCGCTGGATTTGCGTTATTGGAGCTAAATTATCTTCTCAGCGATCTCC
>JAHPYV010000149.1:0-4967 GCA_019058495.1 Promethearchaeati archaeon | reverse complement strand
GCAATACATTTCTCCAGCTCTTCTTTCGTCGGGATGAATTTGACTTCTAGGCTCGGTTCGTTGACTTCGAATTTTGCTGCGGCTGCAATTTCAGTCATCTTCTTGACTGCTCCTCCTCCCCAGCCGTAGGAACCGAAGAAGCTCCAGATCTTGCCTTTTGGTTTCAGCCCTGATATGTAGGTTAGGAAACCGCTCACTGATGGGAAGATCTCATTGTGTAGCGTTGGTGAACCGACGACCACCGCTTTCGAATCTAGGATTTCAGTGACAATGTCCGTCAGTTCCGTTATTCTCAGCTTCATCAGCTTAGCTTCGGCACCTGTGCTCCTGATTCCTTCAACTATAGCTCTAGCCATCTTCTCTGTGCTTCCCCACATTGTGTCGTAGACTACAACGACCTTTGGCTTGTTGAGGAAACCTTTGCACCAGTCCAAATATGCTCTGATTACCTTGGATGGGTTTGAGCGCCAGATCAAGCCATGGCTTGGGGCAATCATGTTCAACTGGATACCCATCTGAGTTATCTCATCGATCTTGCGAACGATGAGGGTAGTTATCGGCATCAGAATGTTGGCAAAATACTTTGCAACTTCCTCCATGAGAATATGTTCGTCAACTTCGTCGTCGAAACGCTGTGAAGTAGCGTAGTGCTGACCGAAGGCGTCATTCGACAATAATATACCGTCTTCGACCACGTAAGTCATCATGCTATCTGGCCAGTGGATCATTGGGGCTTCAATGAATCGGAGTGTTTTCTTGCCGAGTTTTATCTCGTCGCCGGTCTTGACAACTTTGATCTCGTTGGGCATTTCTCCGTAGTGTTTGATTAACCCTTCCTTGCCCCTCTGAGTTGCCACAATGGTAGCGTTCTTGGCAAGATTCGCAATAATTGGGTACGAACTTGAATGATCCTGCTCAAGGTGGTTGATGATAACATAGTCCAGTTTCTCAGGTTCGGTGAATTCACTTATCTTCTCGATGAGTTCATTCGCGAATGGATACTTGACGGTGTCGACTAGTGCAGTTTTCTCGTCAGTTATCAGATATGCGTTGTACGTGCCGCCCCGATTTGTGGTGTACCCATGGAAGTCTCTCAGATTCCAGTCTACTACTCCAACCCAGTAGAGACCGTCAGCCAGTTGAATTTTTGCCATTTGCTTCTCGCCATCCTTTTGTTTAGTTATTATGTCTGAGCCTATTTTAAACTCTACGTTCCCTACAAAATAAGCACTCATAGGGACTCAGAATCGGGGGGACTAGATGTTTTTTCACAGTCTGCTCTAACTCACGATGACTATTACTCTGATTTCCTAGTTGGGAACTATTCCCCTTTCTGCGCTGTTGATCTCTTGCTTCGCTCTGAGGTTTTGCTGGTTGCTGGGGATTGCTGTGCAAGTCTCTTTTCATCTAGTTGTCTGCCACATGACGGGCAGCTACTGTTCTCGTGCACCCACTTGAGCAGGTGTGCCCTGTGAGCAGGTTTTCCGCAGTATGGGCACCAAATGAGTTTTTCGCCAGACTTTAGTTCTTGACCACAGAGTTTGCATGTAGGTGCACGTTCAGTCTTAAGCTTCCGATTCTTCATCGTAGTGGCCTCGTACACCTCGGTAAGCGCGGCTTTGCCTTCATCTAGTGTTATCAGCTTCGCGCCACAACTCGGACAGTATCTGTAACCTTTGAACCTGATTGGGTAATTGCAGTAGACGCAATATCCTTCTATCTCTGGTTCTCTTTCCTGTTGTGCGCTTTGTTCTTCCGCCGCAGTATTTCTCGCGCGATAAGATGCGACGATAGTAATTATGCCACCAAGAATGGAAACGCCTCCGCTTATGGATCCGGAGACGATTTTGTCACTGTTTTCTGGGAATAACCAGACTGCACCAAGAAGGAATATACCAACAATGATGCCTCCAACTCCGGCAATGACTCCTGATGATGAAGAGTACGCAAATAAACCTATCCCAAGAAGAATCATAAGACATCCAAAAATAATCAAAGAACCGGAACCTTTTCCTGACAGCGCTGTGAAGATTAAGAATAGGCCAAGAATAAAAAATATGAATCCGACAACCTTAAGGCTTGATTTCTGTCTTGCCGCCACCTCCTCAGGCGTGTAGTCTCGTATCTTTCTTTCATCAGGCTCCAAGAACCGTGATCCGGAAAAAGGTCTGCCAGCCACTCGATTGTTTCCATTTGCATGAGTAAGCTTGGACAGGTTCCTAACCAATTTCTTGTCCCTCCTTACTGAGAACCGGTGCAGAACCAAGTTGGTCATATGTACAAGGTGAGGGCGCGCGTTATTCCACTCTATTCGCTTTATGCTGCTTCAGGCAATCTCTTGATACAAATCAACGGTAGTGTTAGCAATAAACGGTGCTGCATTCTTCATAAACTCCTCGAAGTGTGATGTTGACACATGATGCTCCAAGGCTTTATCGCTCTCGTATTTTTCATAGACAAGGAATTGATTCGGGTTTTTGAAGTGTCGATGGAGAACATAGGTTACTGCACCAGGGTCTTTGCGAACTTTAGGAGCAAGCTTATTGAACTCCCGCTCGAATTCCTTTCCCTTACCTTCAACTGTCTTGGTCACTGCCACACAAACAATCACCGCCAAAACACCCCCTAATCCTCAACTATCGCAGCATGATAGAATGCGCGCACAGTATAAATATATGTGTGTGGCTGAATGGGCTGAAGATTGAATGCATTCGGAATGCACCATCAACGCAAGACACTGACCCTCGTCCAGTTGGAGTCGAAGAGTATGTCTCTGAACACAACCAAGTTCAAGGCTTCCATTGTCTGGCTCATCCTGAATGGCAAGCCCGAAGACGCGTTGAAGCGACTCGCAGAATACTACCGCGTCAGTATGCCTAAGATAAAGGTCGGCTTGCCCAAGGGGCATAAGAAGCACGTGCTAGGATGCTACACAGCCAAAGATAGAACTATATCTGTACTAAATAGCGACCTGCTCATGGATCCATTGGTAGTTTTGCATGAGTTTTACCATCATATCAGGATAAGGTTAGATATGATCCACAGAGGTACCGAGAAGAATGCGACGGAATTCGCGAAACGCTTTATCGAATCGTACATGTCAATCGCAAGAGATGGTTCTGTCATCCGTGGCAAATGAACAACAGGAGCCTGGCTCTCAGGCTAATCGTCTCACTAAGTGAACCGAGCAGCTCACGCATGGGTCGAAGGCTCTCGCTATCATTTCGAACTTCGCTTCAAGGTCCTCTGTGTCTCCAGCGGTTATGAGGTTTGTCGCGGCAACTCTTAAGAACTCTTCAATGTCGTCCAAGTTTTGAGCCGTTGGTGTGATGATGTTAGAGGACTTGATCAGATTGTTTTCGATTTCGTAGTGGTGGTAGAGTACTCCTCGAGGTGCTTCTACCGCTCCAGTTCCTTTGCCTGTTGTCTTCGTCCGCTTTGCGATGCCACCATCTTTCATCTCGGCTTCTGCTATTGCATCAACGACCGGTGTCACTGCTTGTAGGCACCAAAGTATTTCGAGCGCTTGCGAATGAATGTTGAACATTGCATTCCTCTTCCACCGGTCACCGTAGTACTTTTCATAATACTTCTTAGCTATTCCTTGAAGGCGGTCTCCAAGTAGGTTAATCCTCGCGAGGGCACCTACCGTAAACGGCTTGCCATTGTACGAGGAGCGCTTTGCAAAAGAATGTGAAACAACCCTCTCGTTAGTAAGTTCAAGATAGTTCTCCACTGGTACCTCCTTCCCATCTGAGATCAAGACTGTGTCACTAACTAACCCGTATTCGCCTCCAGGCGGGTTTAAACACGCGAAGACAGTGTCTCTCTCAAGGAATGATGGGATCTCCATTTCGCCGATCATCTCTACTGCTTTCTCGGCTTCCGGGATCAGTTCTTGGGATATCTTCTTCAGAGGGGTGAGTTCATCGTCCCGAGGGTAACGTCCAAAGCCACCTAGGACGGGGGTTTCTCCGTGAACGAACCGACCTGACCCTATCTCCATGATCCTGTTAGCGAAACCCTTCATCTTCATAGCGCTTAACACTGCGTCCTTGTAGTCAGCAGCCATCGCTATCGCGTTCGGGTATCCGACAAGATCCGGAAGCGAAAGAAAGAATACATGCAGAACGTTGCTTTGAAGAGTCTCAGCAATGTGCAGAAGAGTCCGAAGCGCTACCGCTTTCTCTGAGGGGGTTACACCCAGAGCTTTTTCCAAGCCGCGGAGCGCTGCGTACTTGTGGCTGAATGAACATATGCCGCAGACTCTTGGCACAATGTTCAAGTCTTCTTCAGGACTCTTACCTCTCACCAGAGCTTCAAACAAGCGTGGAGCCTCTGGTATGTCGACTTTCACGTCTCCGACTTCTCCATTTTCATTGATCACTACAGTGATTGCACCATGCCCCTCGACGCGTGGAAGGGATTCCACTTCTATCGTCTTCTTTCTTTGATTCATTTCTTGGCACCTTCGTCTAGCAATTTCTGGATGGCTTTGGCGGTCTTGCTTCCTCCGAAGATCCTCATCCTTCGGATTACCTCCTCCTTCTTGTATCCACTGTCTTCAAGTTTCTTTATCTCTGAAGCTAAGTTGCCATCCTCGTTCAGACCGAAGCACCCGACACACGGCAGGTTATATGATGGACAGACGGCGCCGCACCCAGTGAGTGTTATCGGTCCCAAGCAGAACTTCTTGTTGTAGAGCAAGCAGTCATTGTCTTTGAATCTGCACTCCATGCACACTGGGTTTAAAGGTGATTCAGGTTGAAAGCCTCTAACGAGTCTCGTAACCAGAGCGAAGGTCTGTCTGGCGTTTATCGGGCATCCGGGCAAGTAGTAATCAACTTTCACGACTGCGTCGACTGGAAGCGCTTCAATGGGTTTCCGGACGGTTATCCTTGAAGGGTCGCCGTAGACCAGTTTGAGCCTTTCCTCATACTTGCCGTCGTGAGCTGATTGTGCTTGCA
>JAHPYV010000148.1 GCA_019058495.1 Promethearchaeati archaeon | reverse complement strand
TTGGAAGTATACCCGTGGGACTGATGGAAGAACCACTCAATTACATCGGCAAACCCGCTGGCATTGAATGGAACAAGAATGAAAGCCAATGGCTATTCAAGATAGCGACTCCGCCGAGATCCACAGGAGAACCAAAGTCGCTACAAGAATGGCTAGATGACCAATTCGCAGAGATCTTACAACAGAAATATGGTAGCACCTTTGAACTTCTAACCAAGATCGGAAAAATGCTCGGCCCTGACATAAGCAAAAGAGTCGAAGAGAGTATTCAAAGACTCAAGAGAAGTTTCTTATCGAGCAGTTAGTTTTCAAGTAGGCCGTTGGTTTTCTTCCTGGCTGCTTTGATCTTGGATGGATCGTGGAGAATTGGATGCGTTCTTCTGCTCTTATCTGGTTTCCTCGCTGCTTGACTCTTAGAAGGTAATCCATAAATATCGGGTGTACCAACTGTAAGCTCATAATCCAGATATCTGTACATTAAGGCAGGGAAAATAGAATTGAAGAAGAAGGAAATCAAGAACATAGGTAGAATACTAACGCTGCTCGGTGCACTAGTTTGCCTTATCTTCGGAATTTTCCGCATCTTAGGTTCACCATACGTCTTTGCATCGCCTTTTCTCATCGCTTTGCCAGCTGCCATAGCAAACATTGTCACTGGCGTCCTCTTGATAATTCTGGCTCTGATAGTCTTTGCAAGCTATGGTGTTGTGGATATCTCACTGAAGTTCAAGGTCAGTTGGATAATGGTACTCATCATAGGAATAGTGGCTTGGCTATTCGGCGGAGACTTGGGCGCATTGTTGATCATCTTGGGTGCAATAGTCTACCTAATAGCAGAACTTTAGATCAAGGCAAAGTTCCAGCACTCTGGTTCTTTCCTCACCCACTTTTTAGGTTAGAGTATTCTTGACTGCGAGCAGCAGTCAATTTACTTCTCTCTTTTTTCCTCTTTCCAAATACGGTATAATCCCCGCCAAAATCAAAGCTACTGGCATGAGCGTACAGGAGAGTCAGAGTAATCATAAACTTGGAAAGACGTAGCAAGTATATAATGAAGTTAACCTTTACATTGTACTCGTCTGAAGACATGGGCTATATGTTTCTTGGAAAGCAAGGAGGACAAGAACAATGGTGCAAACTTCAGCTAAACGGAAAGCACAAATTCCGAATACGTTCGTGAATTCTCTAACCGAAATAGTTGGAAATGAATTTGTATCCCTGGATGAGGAAGACATCATCGTATATTCGGAGGACCTGACTTGTGAAGAGCCAGCCAGGCCTGACGTAATTGTTATGCCCGAAACGGTTGAACAGATACAGAAGATCGTGAAGCTGGCCAATAAGCAGAAAGCTCCGATTACCCCCTTCGTTGCAGGAGCAAACATGGGTGGCCTCACTCTCACAGAAGGTGGGATAGTACTGGACCTCAAACGCATGAACAAGGTAATTGAAGTAAATGAGAAAGCGATGTACGCTATCATCGAGCCTGGCGTGACATTTGGGCAACTTGAGAGAACGCTTAGAGAGTCATACCCATCACTTCGGTTTAGCTATCCAAATTCTCCGCCTTACACGAGCGTTCTTGTGAACACTCTGTTGGAGGGTCTTGGCAACTTATCCCTGAAATATGATGCAACTGCGTCGCTTCTGAATGGGCTTGAAGTTGTCCTCCCGACTGGAGAGATCGCTAAGATCGGCTCATGTGCAATATCGAAGTACTGGTTCTCGAGATATCCATTACCTGATGTTGCCGGGTTATTCATCGGTTGGCAAGGAACGACAGGGATAGCGACCAAAGGCTCGATAGCTCTTCTTAATAGACCAAAGTATCGGGACCTTGTTTCAATTGGATTATTCAATGCAGATAATTTCTCAAACCTTGCTATCCGAATAGCCAGAGCAGACATAGCTGAAGACATTGAACCAATGTCATACGATCTAGTAAGAGCGCAAGTTGAGAAGTATCCTCTCAAACAATTCGCTGGAAACTTCGAAATACTCTTTTTTGTGACTATCTCAGCGGACTCGGAGAAGGAGTTCAAACTGAAACAAGAGATACTCAACGAAATACTCAAATCTGAGCAAGCAAAAGGAATGAAGAGCATGGTATTTGCTGTCGATGCAGACAACAAGAAAACAGTACTCGATCTTCCAGGTAACTTGATCTTCAAGTACATCGACCACAAAGAAGGAGGTGGTTGTACTTGGGTCGGCTCATATATACCAATATTCCAATGGGAGGAAGGGTACAAGAGAGGAAAAAAGATCATGATTGACCATGGCTTCTCCTCAACGATCATGATGCGGGCTATGAATGGATCGCACTATGCCGTGTTGCGGTTCATTCTGCCATTCAACAAAGCTGATCCAAAGGATGTTGACAACGTGAGAAAATGCATGGTTGTACTGTCAAAACTCGTGCTAGAGCTTGGCGGGATCGTTTACAAGACTCCGAAGCGCTTGGCTCAACTCGTATGGAAGGATGCTGACCCAGGTTTCATTGAGCTCGTCAAGAGAGTCAAGAAGATGCTCGACCCTAATGGCATCATGAATCCTGGAAAGCTCTGCTTCTGAGATGAATTGATCAGGGAGGCTGCCTACAAATAATGTCGCTCGACAAAGTCAAAGATTGGTTGCACCGATGCTACAGATGCGGGAACTGCAAGCTATTCTGGGAAGTGTTGACTCCAAGTTGCCCTTCTGGCGAGCATTTCAGATTTGAATCATATTACCCTTCAGGCAGGATCTGGATCGGAAAAGCGCTATTCAATGACGAGATTAAATGGTCACCTTCAGTCGCCAAAAAGATCTTTGCGTGCAATTTATGTGGAGCATGCTCAAGTAACTGCAAGGCGGGCATAAAAGATCACTGCCAGGACATACTCGAATCACTCAGAGAAGCCGCTGTAGCCGAAGGGTTCGGGCCGATGCCTGAACAGAAGCGTTTCACCTCCAGCATTATTAGAGAACACAACCCGTACGATGAACCTCATGTGAAGAGACTCTCATGGCTCAACCCCTTAAGAGCAAAGTCTCCCAACACTAAGTCAAACGTGTTGTATTTCGCAGGATGCACATCAAGTTACCGAAGACCAGAGATCGCCAGTGCAACTGCGAAGATCCTAGATCAAGCAGAAGTGAAATTCACTGTTTCGGACGATGAGTGGTGCTGTGGCTCACCACTGCTGCGCACAGGACAAACAGATCTAGCTAAAAAACAAGCTGAACACAACGTTGAACTCATCAACAAAAGTGGCTCAGAAATTGTCCTAACATCGTGCGCCGGGTGCTACAGAGCCTTTGTTAAAGACTATGAGGAGAGGCTAGGTCTCAAAATAAAACCGAAAGTTCTCCATGTGACACAGTTCCTAGAGCGTCTGCTAAACGAAGGAAAAATAGAGACCCCCTCTGGGATCAAAGGGTCAAAGTTAACTTACCACGATCCATGTCACCTAGGTCGGCACTGTGGAGTGTACGATCCCCCTCGTAACATATTGAAGAAAGCCGGCGCTGAACTCGTTGAGATGAGAAGGAATAGGGAAAACGCGTGGTGCTGTGGCTCCGGTGGAGGAGTCAAATCAGCGTTCTCCGACATGTCTCTGAAGACAGCCATATCACGTCTCGCAGAGGCTCAGCAAAGCGGAGCTGACACACTTGTCTCAGCTTGCCCATTCTGCAAACTCAACCTAATGGATGGAGCCGAAGCAAGCAAAAGCAAGATTAGAGTAGTCGACATCGTAGAACTCTTCGCGCAGTGAAGAGACTGCGCAGGACGGATACAAGTTCATTAACGCACTCCAACTATTTCTACTAGGCAACGTCGGAAAAGGTTAATTAGTGGCAGGGAAAGTGAATTGTTAGGAGGACCGTAGACACATGTTACCCGGCGTTAGGATCTATGAGCTGAAGAAGAATCCTGATGAACGAGGTTTCTTCTCAGAGATATTTAGGGAAGACTGGAAGGATTTCATAGAAAACGATCATATTTTGCAAGCAAATTTCTCGATGAGTTACCCTGGTATGATTAGAGCATGGCATCGACACAACCGGGGCCAAGTTGATTACCTAATTGTTCTTAGAGGTGCCCAAAAGATATGCGTTTACGACGACGCGGACAAGTCAAAATCCAAGGGGCAACTCGATGAAATCTTGGCAAGTGGAGAAAGGCTTCAAGCTGTCAGAGTGCCTGGGCATTACTGGCACGGGACAAAGGCCATAGGTGACATACCGTCCGTCTTGGTATACTTTACCACGAGATTATATGACTATGACAACCCGGATGAAGAGCGAAGACCTTGGAATGATCCCAAGATTATTGATCCAAGAACGGGCAAACCCTTTGATTGGAATAAGCCTCCCTACAAATGATGAATAGACCGTAGGGGTTGAGCGTGAAAGTATCATGAAATTCATGGTCACGGGTGGTGCAGGCTTCATTGGAAGCAACTTTGTGAGGCACCTTTTGAGCTTCTACAAAGATGATGTTGAAATACTAAACCTTGACAACCTTAGCTATGGCTCTAACACTGCGAATCTGAAAGACCTAGAGAACACGGGCAATCACATTTTCATCAAAGCTGATGTAAAAGACTCAGATACCATTCATGATCTTATGAGCGATGTCGATGTAGTCGTGAACTTCGCAGCTGAAACCCATGTTGACAGAAGCATATCAAACCCCAGCTCATTCTTCGAGAACAACGCATATGGAACGTTCGTATTGTTAGAGGCGATCAGGAAAAGCAAAGGCAGAAAACGGTATGTTCAGGTCTCAACAGACGAAGTCTATGGAACGGCACAAGAATCCAAATCATTCAGCGAGGATGATTTGCTTACACCTTCAAGTCCATATTCAGCAACAAAGGCGGCTGCTGACATGCTAGCCCGAGCCTACTGTGTAACCTATGGCCTGAGTACTTCAATAACCAGGTGTTCGAATAATTTCGGTCCGTATCAATTTCCTGAGAAGCTTATTCCTAAGACGATAATAAGAGCGATTCTCGACTTACATGTCCCTGTTTATGGTTCAGGGAATCAAATTAGAGATTGGCTCTACGTCGCCGACCACTGCGAAGCCATACGCGAAGTTATCGAGAAAGGAAAACCCGGAGAAATCTACAACATCTCATCAGGCAACGAGGTTCCTAACATAGAAATCGTTAAGATGATCCTCGCCGAAATATCCAAGCCCGAAGAACTGATCGAACACGTTGAAGATAGACCTGGACATGACTTACGGTATAGCCTCGATTCTTCAAAGATAAGAGCTGAACTAGGTTGGAAGCCTAAATACGAGTTCAGTGAGGCACTGAAAGAAACTGTGAGATGGTACGTTGAAAACGAGTCATGGTGGAGACCGCTAGCCACCGACAATGTACTACATCCAACTCCTTGGAAACTCGGATGGTAAACACCATGAAAGTCTTGATCACAGGATCAATCGGATTACTAGGCCACAAACTCGTATCACACTGCCTAGAAGATGGATTAGAGGTCTACCCAACTGACTTGTCCCCTCCGCCGCCCTCTGAGATTATTTCTGGAGTGGAATTCCTTAAACTCGACGTAACTGACCTGCAGTCAATCTTATCGATTTTTAAGACTCTCAAACCAGATGCTGTCATAAATGCGGCGGCTATGACTAACGTAGATCAATGCGAAGTTGAGAAGGAAGCTGCATGGAAAGTAAACGTTGAGGGAGCAAGAAACGTCGCCGAAGCATGTTCCAAGTTAGGAGCTCACATGATTCACCTATCAACGAGTTATGTCTTCGACGGCGAGAAAGGATTATATGACGAGGAAGACGAGCCTAACCCTTTGGGTTACTATGGAGTCACCAAGCTAAAAGGGGAGGAAGCCATTAGGACGGCTACTAGTAACTGGTGCATAGCCAGAACCGATGTTATCTTTGGATGGGGGAGAACGGATAGACCAAACTTCGCGCAATGGGTCATAATTAACTTAGAGAAGAAACAAAGCGTCAAGATAGTGAATGATCAGTATAATTCCCCGACGTTAAACACTAACCTCGCCGAAATGGTTGTGGATGTTGCAAAACACCGTATCCAAGGCATTCTCAACACGGCTGGCTCGACAAGAATTAATAGATTTGACTTCGCAAGAAAGATCAGCAAAGTATTTCATCTAGACGAAAAGTATATTGAGCCCGTATCGTCTGCAGAATTTACATGGAAAGCCAAGAGACCGAAAGATGCCTCGATAAGCGTTAGCAAGGCTAAGAAAATACTGTCTCACAAACCCCTTTCAATTGATGACGCTTTGAAAACAATGAAGAAAGAAAGAACACCGTACCAGACAAGGTGAGACCAAGCTATGAAGGGACTATTGCTGGCAGGTGGACATGGTACCCGGCTTAGACCTCTTACCCACACAGGCAACAAACACATGTTGCCGGTAGCTAACAAACCTATACTTTTATACGGATTGGAGAGCATCCGAGACGCTGGCATAAAAAAGATAGGCATAATCTTGGGTCCTATAAAAGAAGGAATTATCGAGGCTATCGGAAACGGGTCCAAGTTTGGAGTAGAAGTCACATACATCGATCAACCTGAACCCAAAGGTCTTGCTCACGCCGTACTTGTAGCAGAAGATTTCCTAAAGAATGAAGCATTCGTCATGTACCTCGGAGACAACATACTCATGAAAGGCATCAAGTACCTTGTTGACGACTTCAAGAAATCTGGAAGAGACGCCATGGTCGTCTTAACCAGAGTCAAGGATCCAAGAATCTTCGGCGTTGCAGTAGTAGATAAGGGAAGACTCATGAAAGTACTCGAGAAGCCAAAGGAACCACCAACCAATCTCGCAATCACAGGGATATACATGTTCACGCCACTGATATTCGACATAATCCACAGACTAAAACCATCACGAAGAGGAGAACTCGAGATAACAGACGCAATACAGATGTTGCTCGACGAGAAATACAATGTTGGATATGACATGGTTGACGGATGGTGGAAAGACACAGGCAAACCCGAAGACCTCCTTGAAGCTAACGAGCTGATTCTGTCGGGCATCAAGTCATCTAACGAAGGAACAGTTGAAGACGATGTCAATTTAGTAGGAAATGTGGCAATAGGCAAGAATACAGTCGTGAAGAAGAACACCACGATCAGAGGACCAGCCATAATCGGAAAAGACTGCAAGATAGGACCAGATACATACATCGGGCCCTACACAACCATTGGTAACAACGTAACGATCGTCGGCGGTGAAGTGGAGAAC
>JAHPYV010000147.1 GCA_019058495.1 Promethearchaeati archaeon | reverse complement strand
GGACTTTCAAGTTCGCATATTCATCGCACTTTAATCTCCATAGAGTATCGCGGAAAATAATGCATGGCGTAGAGAACTATACCAACGAACCTGTCGCCTCAATGTCTTGCTGCCAGAAGAAGGTACATGGAAGCTGACACTCCTAACGAGAAAATGGAGTCCCTCAGAGAGTACATCTCTCTGGTCCCAAGGCATAAAGGCACTGAGAGGTTGCTTAGGCAGCTCAGGTCGAAGCTCTCCAAACTCGAAGGGGAAGCTGAGAGGCGTCGCTCACTGAGGAAAGGATCTGGCGCAGTGAGTGCCTTTCATATCAAGAAAGAGGGAGCGGGCCAGGTTGCTCTTGTAGGGCTAACAACCTCCGGACGGTCGTCTCTATTAAAGTGGTTTACAAATGCAAAGCCCGAGGTGTCTCCACTTTCATTCAAAACGAGAATACCTGTACCAGGGATGATGAGCTACGAAGACATATTGATCCAACTAGTCGAGATACCTGCAATATATGAGGACATTAAGTCAGGCAAGGGGCTAGGTCCGCAGATAATTGCGGCTATCAGAAACTCTGATGCTGTAGCCCTTACGATAGATCTTTCCAGGGATGCGACTCAGCAAATGGACTTAGTGCTCAAGGAACTCTATGACTCAGCGATAAGGCTGAACCAGCAACCTCCTAGAGTCGATGTGGAGAAGACGGGAAGTGGCGGTCTGCAGATATTTGGCATTTCTCTGTATAAGGATGACGTAGATGAGCTGAAGGAAATTCTGAGTAAATACTCCCACAACATTAAAGTGCGACTGGACCAACCTACAACAAGAAGCGAGATCCTTGAAGCAATCAACCCGCGGATAACTTACAAGAAAGCATTAGTAGTAGCTACAAAGGGAGATGTTCCGGGATCCTCGGAGAACTTCGAGGCATTAGAAGAAAAGTACAGGGAAAAGTTTCCTATGATAGCAGTTTCAGTTGAGAAGAACCGAGGAAAGGATGAGCTTAAGCAAGAGATTTTCAAGGCCTTGGATGTGATAAGGGTTTACACAAAAGAGCCTAGAGAAAAGCCTTCGGAGAAACCAATCGTCTTGAAGAAGGATGCAAGGATTACTGATTTGGTGCGAAGGTTACCGAAGGTTTTCCAGGAACAATTCAAGTATGCAAAAGTAGTCGGTCCATCGGCCAAGTTTGATAGAGAATTTGTCGGGGCGAATCATGTTCTGCAAGACAAGGATATTGTCCAAGTATATCTGTCATAATGAATCAATGAAAATATAGAGGGAGAGGAATTCTTGAATTGATTCTGTCAGATCGAGATATAAGGAAGCTGTTGGAGAGCGGTAAACTCGTAATAGAGCCCTTGGAGCCCAATATCCAGATCCAGCCATCGTCCGTCGACTTGAGACTTGGGAGCTCATTTAGGCTATTTAAGCCATCAGAGAAGGCTTACATAGATCCTGTGAATGATGAAGACCTTGAAAGATATACTGAGGTAATAGAGGTTGAGGAAGGAAAACCTTTCATCCTTCATCCATTTGAATTTGTCTTAGCGACGACGATGGAAAGAGTGAAACTACCTGACGATCTTGTGGGAAGACTTGAGGGGCGTTCCAGTTTAGGGAGAATCGCGGTTGTCATTCATGCTACTGCGGGATTCATAGATAGTTGTTTTGATGGGCATCTGACTCTTGAAATGTCAAATGTGGGAAAACTCCCAGTAGCTTTGTACCCGGGACAGAGGGTATGCCAGGTCGTATTCGAGAAATTGTCTTCACCCTCGGAGAAGCCCTACGGGCACCCAGATAGAGAATCAAAATACCAGTATCAACGGGGACCAGAAGCCAGCAGAATCTGCAAAGACAAGGAGCTTCAACGCAAACGAAAACCAACGAAATGACATAACACGTGACATCCTCCCCAAGCTTATGCATGGGGCTTCCAACTTTTGCTTCATCTTACTTCCCTCACAGGAGAGCGTTTTGCTGGAAACTTACCAGGTTGCGCACACTGCTCGGTCATCCATCCTACCCTCGAGTTGGAGGGTTTCTTTATTCTGGGTGGAAGACTTCATGCATGGGCTTCCTCACGCTTATCCATGTCACGTTGATGGCTGGTATTATGGCAGTCATAATGAACAGCATCATTATGCTACACCCCATCCTGGAATTGCGGATACATTTAAAGTATCAAGGAGATCTATGAGCCACGGAACCATATATGTAATCCATACGAGTGGTTTCGCCATATCTCCTACCCTTTAGGAGAAGGGGACTTCCTAGCACTGTTTGAGCTTACCAAAGAAGTTAAATATGATTCAAAACCTACCCTTCTAACCCAACGATCTTTCCCGCTACTGTGAGAAAGTGGTTGGCGCAATCTAGAGCACTAACATTGACTAATAGGTAATAAGGTGTGGTAAAGATGCCTCAACGTCCTGGAAGATGCTATAGAAACATAACTCAGCAAGCGTACACGAGGAAAGAATTCATTCATGGTGGACCGCAGCCGAAGATCACGATTTTCACAATGGGAAACAAAACTCCAGCGGAAGGGGAGTACCCGGTGAAGATGTCAATATATGCAAAGGAGCCTGCGCAGATAAGGCACAACGCTCTTGAAGCTGCAAGGCAGGCTGCAAACAAATACCTCACTAAGAAGATTGGTAAAGAGGACTTTCTATTGCAGATTAGAGTTTACCCGCACCATGTTCTTAGGGAAAATAAGATGATGGCATTTGCAGGCGCTGATAGACTACAGGATGGCATGAAACAAGCCTTCGGCAAACCCGTTGGCACAGCAGCGAGAGTGCGCACTGGGCAAGTTCTTGTGGAGGTGTCTGTGAAGTCTGATGCTGTCGACATCGCTAAGCAAGCTTTGCACAGAGCGGCTATGAAACTACCTACTCCATGCGATATTCGCCAGGAACAGACCCCCCTTAAGATGCCGGATAAGATGGCGATAGAAGAACAGAACCTTGCGAAATAGAGTACCGTTATCCTGCACAATTGTTATTTATTCATCGAGTGCCTTGTTCTTTTCGATGATTATGTGCACTAGTTTTATTTGGGATGTGTTTCAGTCTGATTCGATTCCTCTTTAGCTTGTCAGGTCAAGTTGGGAGTGGCTGAACTTTGAACGAGCTTTCTGATGTTGATCCGAAAACCCTGTTGGATTTGGCTAGATACGCATTTCTCAGGTTAGACGGAGCTTGGTTCATGGCTTCGGCAGAAAAGTATTCTAGGGACGCCAAAGTAGAGGCTCCGATCTCCACAGGCGTAGATTCGGTACGCACCATACCTATTCTTCTAAGACCTTCATTCCGTATGTTAATACTTGCGTTGAGGTCCCTATCAATCACGTTTCCGCATTTCAGGCAGACGTAGACACGTTCATCAATCCTTATTTCCTGAATGTTGCCACAAGTTGAGCATGTCTTGGTTGAGGGGTAGAATCTGTCCACTTCAACTGGAGTATGCACCTTCTGTTCGAGTGTGCTTATTATCCCTCCGATTGAAGTGTACAGAATTCTCCTGCCCCATATTCTCTGCCAACCCTTCAAGTTCTCATCCTGATGACACACGATTCCATAGATGTCGTTGAGGCGGCTGACTATCTTGTTCCTTATGTCCTTCTTAATGTTGCATAACTTTGAGTATTCCTTGTCGAGCTTGGTTCTTGTCTTGTTCCAGTTCCTGCTGTGAAGCCTCCGCCTGCTGAGTTTCCTATGCAGTCTCCTGAGCTTCTTGCTAATAGGTATAGAGTATTGGACTGCTGTTCCATCAGAGAGTGCAAGTTGATTGTCTAGGCCAAAATCAATACCTACTCACCGATTCTTCTTCTCCTGATTTTCTCTTGTCTGATAAGTTGTTATGGATAGGTGGTAGCCCCCATTCCTGCGAATCAGATTCCCGTTCGCAACATCTACGCCTTCGGGAAGCTGTTCTAAGCCTCTTACCCTTAGTTTCTGCTTGATTCCCTGTATCCTGATGTACTTTCCATCGAGAATCTCGTAGGTATTGCCATACTGCTTCAGGGGAACTGATTTGACTTCGCTCTTGAATTTCAGCTTGCCCATCTTGTGCCCGTTTGCTTTGAGTTGAGCTAGTCCCCTGATGTTGTCAACTGTTCGTCTGATTATGCTTTGCCTCATTTGAGAAGATAGATGAGCTATTGTACGTGTCTCGAAACCGTCTTTGACCTTGACTGGAACTTCTAGTATCTTATAGCCAAGTTCGAAGGGGTTATTCTGAGACAGAATGAAGCTGTATAACCATTTCGCTTCAAGGAATAACATTCTCAGATGCTCGGTTGTTGAGCTACTGACGTGTGAACGGTCTATCTTTACCTCATACACCTTGCAGGTCTGATTCTTCCGCTTCTCTTTTGTGGCTTTCAGGGAGGCTCGAATAGCCTCGTTTTTCGTCATACGCTTCCTCCCCACTCGGAACGCTTCGTTGCGACTTCAACATCGTCGCTGTCCAGAAGAAACCGCATAGTACCCGCTTCACACGTCAAACAAAAGCATGCTTCAGCATTTAAGTTCGCCATTCATCCCACCCCTAAAGGATGTGGGCTTTCTGGCTTGTTCAAGGTAATTCAACTGGTTTTCCGCAGTCTGGGCAGTACCTTGCGTTGGCCTGTAATCGACGGCCACAGGAGGTACAAAAGATGGCCGCCGATTCTCCTGCGTTGGCTTCTGAAAAGGGAGCTGAAGGTTGCGCTGGTCCAACAGTGGCTTGAATGGATTGGTGAATGCTTTCTACTAACGGCTGAGCGTCGTTTATGCCAATTCTGAGTATTTTGATCCTGCCTTGTTCTCGGTACTCAATGACAACTGTCGGTCCTGCGAAGGCTCTGACGATCCCTGCACCAGGAAACCCCTTCACGTCTTTGACCTCTACCCGACTAATGTCGCTGAGAGGTATCACGAAAGTCCTGTACTCATGGTGTGATTCGCCCAACATGATTATTCTTTGATTAGTCAGGATAATGTGAGACTCGGTAAATGGGGAGGCAGGAATGACTGGTGGATCAGCCCAGCGTAGCGTACTTTGCTTAACTAGGATTTCCTCTGGTTCGAGGTTGACGCCTCCAGGTAACATAGCCTTTTCACTCCTTCTAGCAAATAGAATTCCATGTCTTTGATAAGAGTGCATCTAAGGCAGATATTGTAAGAGGGAAATAAGTTTTACTTGAGAGGTGGCTGGTAGTGTTCCTCGATAGTGTGGTGGTAGTGCTCTGGGGGCATGAGTGAGCCGAATGCCCTTTCAACTACTTCGCTTAGAGCCGGGTGGATGTGCATTCCTCGGATTATGGGAAAGGCGCTTTGTTCGGGAGTGTACATGAGGTTTATTATCTCTTGTATGAGCACGGAGGCACTTGGTCCAATGATGTGTGCTCCAAGGATCTTCATAGTTTCGTTTTCTACGATGACCTTGACAAAGTAGTCTTTCACGTTCATGGCTTCTCCCTTGGCGGTGTCTTGGTATCTTTGGAATCCGACTAGAACGTTCTCTTCGCCGTACTTCTCTATTGCTTCCTTTTCTTTCAGCCCTACACTTGCAATCTCCGGGTACGTGAAAATTGCATGTGGCACAGCGTGGTAGTCTGCTTTCACGTTTCTTTTTAGTACAGCGTTGTAATACACGATTGATGACTCATAGTTTGCCTTGTGCTTGAAAGGATATTTCCCGTTCGCGTCGCCTAGAGCCCATACGTTGGGCTCAGAGGTCTCTAGGTACTCGTTGACTATAATCCACCCGTTCTTATCGGTTGTTATTCCACCCTTCTCGGGATGCAGTGTATCTGCGTTTGACGCTCTTCCCGCAGCTACAAGTATCTCATCTGCGGTCACTTCGATCTTCTTTCCAGTTGCACGATCCACTGCGATGAGCTTCTTCTTGCCACCAGGTGCCTTATCTGCTTCCTGCACTTCATGGCTAGTGATGATTGTCATGTGCTTCTGAAGCTCTCTCTTCGCTAAAGCACTCACCTCTGGCTCCTCGTCAGGCAAAAACAATGGGGCACGTCCAATTATGGTGACTTTTGATCCCATGGCAGAGAAGAAATGTCCATATTCTGCTGCTATGAACCCTCCACCAATTACTGCTATGCTTTCAGGCAACCGGGTAATCTTGAGCAATGTGTCGCTTGTTAAGTAACCTACCTTGTCGAGACCTTTTATCGGTGGGATTAGTGGCTTGGAACCGGCGCAGAGGAGAATCATTTTTGATGTTATGATATCATTACCTACCTTCAACTTGTACGGTGCAATGAACTCAGCCGCGACTGGGTAGAAGTCGACGTTTTCAGTGTTGGAGAGCCCTTCCTTGATCATTTTAATTTCTGAACCAGTGAGCGTTCTCATTCTGTCCATGACCTTCAGAAAATCAGTTTTGCCCAACCTAACATCTATGCCGAATTCACTTGCCCTCTCAATCGTCCTCACCATCTCAGCTGGATATAGTAATAGCTTCGAGGGTATACAACCCCTGGTCAGGCAGATGCCGCCGGGCTCATCCTTATCGACCACAGCGACTTTCAGGTGTGGATCATCTCGAGTCATGGCTTCAGCGATATTCATCGCGGAGCCAGTGCCTACCACTATCAAATCATAGCTCTTGATCAAACTCATACGAAGGCCTCCATAACAGATATGGACAAGATTATTTAGTGCTACAAATAAAGTATTCTGTGACGCTTCATCCTTGCAGCGACGCAGGATTCCAAATTCCTATTGGATCATTAAATGGTGGTGTAAGTGTCGATCAGAAAAATATTGTACGTTTGCACTGGTAACGTTTTCAGAAGCCCAGTGGCCGCAAAGATGACAGAGCAACTTCTGGGGAGCTCAGATTTAAAGGTAGAATCCGCGGGAATGATCGAATACGATGGCGAGCCTCTGCCCGAGGAAATAGTGGATTTGGCTCGAAGATATGGTGTTGACTTGAATACTCATATACCTAGACAGGTGAATTCTGATCTCGTTCACGCTGCGGATTTAGTCTTGGTTTTCGACAATGGGCAAGTCGGAGAATTGGTGAAGAGGTTTCCAGAGGCAAAAGGAAAAACTTATTCCATCAAGGATTACGCTGGTTTTTCTGACGCCAAGGACATGGAAGACCTCTGGAGAAAACCAGTGTATGCCTTTGAACGATTCATTAAGGAACTAAGCGTATACTTGGAGCAGTGCGTAAGTAGAGTAAAATCGCAGAAAAGCGAAGAAGATTAGGCTGTTGCCGAATCGAATTAAAAAAGTGAAAAGGTGAGGGTTTGGT
>JAHPYV010000146.1 GCA_019058495.1 Promethearchaeati archaeon | reverse complement strand
ATCTTCAGGTGGGTTGCTGCTTGTTGCTAAGGGAATTGACCCAAAACCCATGATAGGATTTATCATCTTTGGATAGAATCAGTGTGTCATTAGTGCGCGCGCTACGCTGTGGTTGAAGAGGATAAAGAAGAGAGTGAAGAAGAGAAGTACTAGCTATTGCTCGGACATTTGAGGATGAGCGCGTGCGCTGGGATCAAACTGAGGTACTTGACCAACATCGTCAAAAACGTTGTTCTCACCTTCAACCGGGCGACATTGCCCAGATACTCGGTCTACGCACAAAATGTAAGGAGACATCTCAGGGCTGGTCGGAGGGAAGAAAACTGCTACAGAGCTAGCGGGGGGAAAGAGAAATAAGGTGAGTTATCTGACGGGTACATTGGAAGACGGTGCTTGGGATGACCGAGGAGAAAAAAAGCCGCAAGGCGAGGGGGATTAAGGAGACCAAGTGCCCTCCACTGAGAAGCTGGCTCAGATCGAAGTGATCCTCAAAGAGAACTAGGCTGACGAAGAAGCAACAGCCGTAAAACCATGTTTGGAGGAGGGAACAGTTGCTAGGCGCACCGGAATACTTGTTCAAAACCTTGAAGGAGAACCTAGTAGGTTACGAAATAAAGCCGTTAGAAAAGAGTGCAGATTTCATTAGGAGGAAACTTATACGAAATGAAACAAGGCTCTACGGAGAAATCGAGCCCAAATATCCAAACAAGAACATCACAGCCAACCTTTGGCTAACTATTAACAGTTTCCATAATGCTTTCGAAAGTGATAAAATTACCATATGGGTAGAACTGGAACACGACCGAATGAACGGGGTTTTGAAGCTACCTCTGAGCGGTCTTCAAGGCGACTTTTCCAAGATCCCTGTGGCAAGAGGGAGCATAGTCGAAATAAATATCCCTCAAGGAACCCAGGTTGAGCTAGAGAATGGCGAGACTTTCTTGGCAACAAGTTTTGCCCAAGTATGTATTAGTTGGCCCAGCCCCGTTAGCATTAGTGACCCAGCAGACTATAGACGTGGTATGGTGATGGTTTTTGTGAAAACCGTCGCACCCATTAGCACAGCGGCAATTAAGTCGATGAACGTCCCACCCCCAAACCTACAACAACCAATCCCAAAGCAAGCAAGTTCCCTCCATCTGCGCGTGAACAGGAGAGCCAAAGTGGCAATACCTATCTTGTCCTAGATTGAGAAGGCAAGAGTTGTAAACGTTGTCGCAACCACTGATTTGAAGCAGGGTGCGCAGCGGCAAAGCACGTAATGAAATTTGGAAACTGCTTCCTTAGAGTGCCAAGAGTACGTGCTCAGAACCTCGCTTTGTGAACCTTGACTAATGTTATAGTTTCTCTATGAGGTGTGTTCTTTAGCAAATCAGTCAGCTTTGAGATTTTCATAACGTTACGGCGTGACGGATTGTTTAGTACGTCCTAAGAAATCTTGAATTTAATGTTAACGAAGTGTGAAAACTGATGGAGGTATAAATGCCTGAAATATTTGCGCTAAATTTTGCGAATAGGTGACTGAGTTGCACAGAGACAAGCTGATAAAGAAGTTGGTGTCGCGTTTTCACACTTGAGCTTATAAAGGCAAAATGAGCGTATTATCTGTGAATTCTATGCCAACAAAAGGTGAGCGAGCGACCGGGAAACCCGCTTCCCGGCTCATCGACCAGCGGATCCGCGACCTGGGGGGATGGCGCGGGGAGACCCTGACCCGCATGCGGGCGCTGATCTTGGAAGCCGACCCCGAGATGACCGAGGAGTGGAAGTGGGGCACTCCGGTCTGGTCGCACCACGGGATTGTCTGCACCGGGGAGACGTACACGAAGGTCGTGAAGCTCACGTTCGCCGAGGGGGTCAGGATCCCAGACCCATCGCGCCTCTTCAATTCCAGCTTGGAAGGCAACATGCGAAGGGCGATCGACATCCATGAAGGGGAGAAGGTCGACGCGGGCGCGTTCAAGGCGCTCGTGAAGGCCGCGGTGGCCCAGAATGGCCCGCCGGCGAAGAAACGGTAGGTCGTCGCCAAAAAAAGAAGGAATTGGAGACTGATTTGAGTCATTTTGTTTCAACGGAAATTCTTATTTCTTTAGTATCCGTTTCTGCAAGTCAAGGAGAAGACCTATAGTCAGAGGTTTGAAACCAAGTTCCTCATAAAACTTCAATGCTCCCTCATTCCTAGCAAGGGTTCCCGTTGTTATGTTAACCTTCTCTCTCTTGGCTCTTTCAAAAACGATGTTGAAGAGCATCCTCCCAACATTGAGTCCCCTGTATTTTTCTGCGACCACAAGGTGTTCAACCTCATAGTGTGGACCCGCCACCTCATTTTCGCTCTTAGAGAACGATACGTATCCTATGATGTTTTTTTCTTCGCTTTCTGCGACGTAGACATTCCCCTCCAGTTCCTCCTCGTTGAAATGCTCTTCTTCAAGCTCCTTAAAGGATAACTTTAACCCATAGAGTTCTGCTAAATAGTTGTGCATCTCGTCGGTTAACCCATTTATGGCCTCTAAATCCTCTACTCCCGCTTTTCTAACCTTAACCAAATTGTTTCACTTCTCAGCACTAAACAATGTTAATACATGCTCAGGATGAGTTTAGCTTCTCTTATCGCAGACTGTCAATGATACAGGACGGCATCATGGTCCTTCCACCGATCCAGATTCTTATTTGAGGCTGGTCATCAAAAAAGAGAGAGAGCGCCCGTCGACTAGGATGACTTCTTTAGGAAATCTAGCAATGCCTTATGATATTGTTCTGTGGCTTCAAACTGTATCATATGTCCAACACTAGGTGTGAGCACTTTAAGCTCAGAATTCTTGATTTTCTCATGCATGAGCTTCGAGCTCTCAGGCGGAATAAACACATCTTTGTCTCCTGTTAATATCAAGGTGGGGACACTAATGGTTCCGAGTTTATTCTCGACGTTGTAATCGTCTACGATACTGTACATGGTTGCAAGCCCAACTTGCTCCTTGTTCAACATCGTGAGGTCGACGAACTCTTTAACCAAGTCCTTATGCTCCTTAGCGTATTTGCTCTGGAAACAGAGAGCAACGAATACAGTCTCCATCAGCGACCGATCTGAGAGCCTCATTTTGCCACTTCTAAGGCTTTTGACATATTCATCCAAACCAGGGTTCTTCAACTTCGGCGCTGTGGACATCAATACAAGTGCCTTCATGCGCTTGGCGAATTTCGGCGTCGTCGCATATAGCAGAGAAATCATCCCACCCATACTATGCCCTATGAGAACAAACTTCTCTTCACCAATCAATTTGCTGATTGCGTAGTCGAGATTCGCAGCCAGCTGTGGAAGGGCATATGATACATTGTCGGGTTTATCGCTTTTTCCGTGTCCAAGGTGGTCAAACGCCATGGCATGATACCATTTCCCAAAGTAGTCTGCCTGCTTCTCGAAAAGCCAAGAGCTGCCCAAGAAACCGTGAATGAAAGCGATAGGCATTCCCTTTCCTTTCTCAATATACCACATCTTGTTTCCATCTTTTAGCTCCACATATGGCATGTGTTGAACTCACCGCTCTTCACAAATTCTCTCATCTGAAGTGTTGTTTTTGCCTGAACCCGTTAATAATCCTATTGGAACCGCTATTGCGCAAAGTTGGCGCGTGTTAAAACCTATCTGAAATTGGCAACCAAAAAAGAAGGACTTAGGTCTATAAGCACACACACATGTGGTTCTAGTCTTTTCTCCTCTTCAGGCATCTCATTCTTCAACATCTACACTCTGCAAATCGAGCTTCGTCATGAATCCTCAGCTCCACGCACTTTCTCAGAGCATCGGGGTCTAACTCTAAGCCCTAGCTTTGTGGAACCCGCTGTTTCTTCTAATACGTCGCTGCCATTCAGCCTGGACTAGAAGAAACTAATATTGATCGGAAGGAGAGGAAAGACATACAGCGAGAGCAGCCACAAGACCACGAAAACTATCAGACACAGCAAAACAATAAGTGAAAAGAATTTGGTGCTCAACAGACTTCTTGTATGCCGCTTGTAGTCACGGTATTTGTTTCCGAACTTCTTCACCATCATCGCCTCTTCCTCACCAACACGACCCGCCACGATAACTGCAGAGATGCCCAAGAAGATCACACCAACACCCCAGTTGCTAGAGACCAAAAAGAGGCTGATCATCAGCAACAGAAGTACCGTATACATTGGATGTCGCACCCAACGGTAAGGACCCGACGTAATCAAAGCATGTTCCTCCTTAACTTGTAATGCAACCGAAAAGTACTTACCAAGGGTGTGATGAACCCAGAAAAATAGAGGAATTGTAGCGATGCCCATGGAAACTCCAATCCAGCGCAGCCATGACGGCAACGGAAGCGCTGACCACGCCACCCAATCCGGGAAAATCAGATAGCCAAAAAAAAAGATAGGCGCCAAAGAGACCAACAATACTGACTATCGCCATTATGAGTTTGTTCCCGGAGATCGAGACTCTACCGCCTGACCTCTTAGATAATACACCATAGTACGCCCGAATAGCCCCAGTGCATATCAGTATCAGGGCAAGAAACACCCTGAATATAATTTCGTCAGCCATTGTACTCGTCATCTTAAATGCAAATATGCGGATTCAGACTTATATAACACAACAACTATCACCTCATGGATAATTCACACAATATCGAATCGAAAAGGAATTGCTCAGGCGATCAAGATGCCAAAAGCACTCATCATCTATCACAATGAAACAACTGACATGAAACTCCTCGCAGAGAAACTCAGGCAACGCCTAGAAGATCTCGGCATGCAAGTGACGACATCTCAAGACAAGCACTTCAACGACTTCGGATCCATCCGCGACTACGACATCATTGCCCTTGGAGTACCATGCCTCACATGCAAAAAATGCCACGGCGCGGAAGAATGCCGAGCACCCAAACTACTCAGAAAGAACATAAAGAAACTCTTCAAAATGAACCTAGAAGACAAGAAACTCATCACATTCACACACTCAGCCGACCCTGAAAAGAACCAGTGGATTCGCAAAAGATTCGAAACCCTCATGGCACCAACCAAGATCAAACCAATCGCATCCGTCGGCTACACGGGCAAACCCCCAACCAACCTAAACGACACCCTCAGAAGAGCAATCACAGAACAAATCATCAAATAGCTGACAATCAACCGCGTATTTTCTCATTGGCCGTTATTTCTGTTGTGATGCCATGTCCTTTCATTAACTAAATCTATGAATATATTGTTTTCTTGGAAAGCTACCACCTATTGAAATTACTCGCTTCAAGTCATTAAATATCTAAGAATACTTTCCAATAAGTTCGGTTAAAGCAAACTAGACTTAGTAAACTACCACCTATTGAAATAGGTGGCTTTCCATGGGAGCAGGCTCAAGGCGCACCGCACCGAAGCCTGGTCCATCATCGGAACGCAGCAGTCCGTTTACAGGGACTGGCCTGCCAGTAAACTGGAAGAAGGCACGTTGGCTAAGAGCATTCTGAGCCGCGTCCTTCCTCCGCACTAGCAGGGATTTCACGGCAACCGCCAGACTCGCCTTCCTGTCGCTGTTCACAACCTGGCTGCAACTAGGGCAAGTGAAGAGCGCATAGTTTGTTGAGGAGTGCCCACTTCTAGCCACTGCACCGCAGTGGCTACACCACTTCGAAGTGTGCCAGGCATCAACAATTGTGAGGTGGATGCCCTTGTCGAAACACCTCGCCTCAAGGTTCCTCCTGAAGAGATAGAAGGGGATGCGGAGAACCTCCCTGTTAAACTTCCTGCCCTTCGGGCTGAAGCGCCTGAGACCCTCCATCGCAATGCCAGCATCAAACGCTAAGGCGAGGCTGGTGATTTCTCTGACTATTTCCCCGACCCTATTCCTCACAAAGTCGCCTTCCCTTGTCTCGAGCCTTTCCAAGCTTTTCTTGGCCCGGTGGCTTCCGCGGCCTGCGAGGCTCCGAAGCCGTGCCCTTCTGCGCATTATCTTCTTGCGCCTCACCCAGATATCCTTCCCATAGTAGAGCTGTCTGAGGACTTCTCCATGGGGGGTGAGAACAGAAACGGCGAAGCACTTGCTATTCACGTCGACACCCAGCACGTTGCGCTTGCTGGCAGCAGCTTGTTGCTCCTCCTTGCTGAGGAAGGCGACGACTTCACCGCTGGAAGTCAAGCCGTAAGTCTTGCATGTCCAACCGGCTTTGACCAGGTCAGTGTATCTCCCGTAGTTCCTGTTTTCTCGTACGAGGATGGCGACGCGTTGCCTCGGATATAGGCCAAGCTCAACGAAGAACCTGCTCTTCGTGTTGAAGGTTCTGCAATTTCTCGGAACGTTGAACTTGACGGTAATCGCCTTCATTGCTTCGCCCTTGCAATGGGTCACGCTGCGCTCGATGTCGCATATTACCTGGCTGTTGAAGCTTGTAGCGTTTTTGGAGGCGGAGTACATTTCTCTGTGTAGGTCCATAAGACGCTTTGACTTTCGGCGCTGGAGCATGTAGTTCGCCAGGGAAAGGGCTTCACCGCTAAACCTTCTCAGGATTTCCGATTTGCGCCTCGTAGCGTCTAACTGCAGCAGTATCGCGCGCTGCACGCTCTCACCCACACCAATGTTATGGTTCGCGGAGACCTTAAGAACTCAGCTGCATGGACGCAATTCCTCCGCCCTTTGAAGAAGGATGGTCTCCTTGCGTCATTTCTCATGAGTGGGTTCTTTTTCGTTGAGATCAGAGAGTTCTAGTGCGCTACCCTTAATGCAATAGGAATTCCAACGCATACTCATAGTCTTTGTGATCCCGCATTGTCCGCAGAGACAATTCTTTTGCTGATGGATCTGATCACTTTTACCGATAGTACAAAAGACAAACTGGGTTTCTCCCGTTCCCAGATAGCTGGGACATTTCCCACACATACATATGTAGGCTGCCTGCTCGGCGCTCTGCCTTCTGAGTTTGGGTGCCCATTCCACTTTCGTCATCGCCTTGAACTTCTCTTCAAAGGTGGATGCCTTAAACCAGTCCTCATCAGCCATTTTACACACCAAAAAAGGTCTTGATCGGGTTCAAGAGCATATATTCCAACTGTAAGTGTGTCTAAAATAAATATCTACCGCATTTTAGGTTAGAATCTGACGGGTCGAGGCAATTGAAATTAGACGGAATGGAAAACGCTTTTTTTCGGATCTGCGTTAAGGGTGTTCACGGTGGCTTAGGCCCGGCGCGCGCTTGGTCCATAATGCGAGACCCTCAGTTAGACTGGGCCTTTCCCAGCGGCTTCCCAAATGGTCCCCTGAGACCCGATAGGAGCATGCCGCCTGTAAGCCACCAACCATTGAAAGACAAGAA
>JAHPYV010000145.1 GCA_019058495.1 Promethearchaeati archaeon | reverse complement strand
GTCAGTCCGTATAGTCTGAGGGCTACGTCTCAAGCCACGATCTCGACGCCGCTTCATTGGAAGGATATTAAGAAAGGATTAAAACCTGAGGCACTAAACTTGTTCACTGTAGTTAAGATCCATGAAAGACCTTGGGAGGGGCTAATAGCAAATAGTCAGAAACTGGAAGTGGATTAGGATGTCGAAGCAGCTGAGAAAAGGAAGGAAGAATATAAGTGCTACGACTGGTGGTTTTGCCACAAGAAACTCTAGGACTGAGCAATGAAAACAGGGAAATTGATTGACGCTTTGTTACTAAGAGAATAAACTAAGAGATTCCTCCTTTTTTCTGATGACCGTCTATTTAGGTACCCGAAGTTGCTTTCAGGCTAAGCATCAAGTCTTCCATAAGACCATCTAGTCATCAGAGTAAGAGATGATCTGCAGCATCCAGAAAAACTCGATGTCTAGTCTGCTCATAGCTTTCTGATTTGTTAGGCGTTAGAGTAAATAGAAAGAACTATGTACAAAGCATTGAGAGCGATTGAATGGATAATCATCAGAGGGAGACTAGGTGATCCAATGCTACGATTTAACATTCAACTGGCAAAGAAGATCCCAGGCGTGAAAGTAGCAGCTGCAAATGTAGCAGTCGCCAAAGTTGAAAACAGGAAAGACGAACTTGAAGGACTGAAGAAAACCGTTACCGAGGAAGTCAGGTCCAAGTACTCTCTCGAAACTGTAAAGGATGTCAGACTATTCAGGTGCTATAGAGACTTCTACTGGAGACTCGGCATAGACCCTACCAAAGTGAGACCTGCTTCAGAAGCACTCGTCAGAAGAATCCTCCAAGGAGGATCGATTCCAACCATAAACACGGCTGTAGATGCGATCAACATTGCCTCAATACGAACCGAGATCGTTATAGATGCTATCGACGTGAAAAAGATCGCTGGCAAACTGGAGGTCAGATTTTCTTCAAAAGGAGAGAAGTTCCTAGGAATAGGAATGAAGCATGAAGTGGAACTTCGAGGTGAGGAGATAGTAATGTCAGATGATAATGGCGTCATTGCTCTCTATCCACACCGAGACTCTGAGAGAACAAAAGTGACGGACCAGACCATTGAGGTACTAACGGTCTCATGTGGCGTTCCAGGAATAGAGGACAAGGAATTGCTCGCGGCTGGAAGGGAAGTCGCAAGTCTCATAATTAGATTCTGCGGCGGAAAAGAGACTGGTGGAGTTCGTCTCTTTCCTTCCTAAGAAAGTCCAAAGATGCCGTTATTTGTCTGACTAGACTAAGCTTACAACATGCAATCCTGTGCTCCTAGTGATGTAGTCACTTCTGGCTTTGCCCTGTTTATTGCTGCCTGCATCTGTTTCTTACAAGTAAAGGAGAGGAATATGCGGAATAGGGGAAGCACAGTAAATAGAGAAAGGTGTTCCGCAATAGAAAGACTTATATTTGGTGTAGGAATATCTAACACGATATATCGTATTAGACATTAGTTCGATTAGCATTCTATCTGAACATGCAGTAGCTTAACTACCCGTAGAGAAAAGAAGTCTTTGTCACGCAGTAGCAGTGGAAAGCGGGGAACTCTTCAAATCGAACCGACCTTGAGTTTACTGGAGGTAGATAGAACGATGTCATCGAAATATCTTGTTGAAGCTAATGGTCTAAAGAAGGTATACAAACTGGGCAAGACAGAAGTTCATGCTTTAAGAGGCGTCGATCTGAAGGCTTCTCCAGGTGAATTTGTCGCTGTCATGGGAGTTTCAGGCAGCGGAAAATCCACTCTTTTGCATCTGCTGGGAGCACTCGACCGCCCCACTGAAGGGTCAATAAAAATCGATGGGGTGGATCTTTCAACTCTCAAGGATAGCCAATTGGCTGACATCAGGTCAAAGAAAATAGGTTTCGTCTTTCAGTTCTTCAACTTACTAACAAGGTTAACTGCCTTGAGGAATGTTCAACTGCCCCTTGAAATAGCAGGCGCTTCGGCTAAAGAAGCGCAGAAACGAGCATTAGAAATGCTGAAGTTAGTTGGGCTCGAGGATAGAGCAAGTCACCGTCCGACGGAACTGAGTGGTGGCGAGCAGCAACGTGTTGCAGTAGCACGTGCATTGATCAACAATCCAAAAATCCTCTTGGCAGATGAGCCCACAGGGAACTTGGATACGAAGACTGGCCTAGAGATACTGCAATTACTCAAGCAAATAAACAAGGAAAAAAGCAAGACACTGATCATCGTGTCACACGACTTGCGCGTGGCGGAGCTTGCGGACAGAACAGTCAACTTGCGAGACGGAGTTGTAGTCGGTGAGAAAGCGCGCAAGGGCGCCGGTTAGTGGAATGGAAAGGAGGTCGTTCTGACACTTGAGAAAGAGAAGCATAATCTCGATGTCCTATAATGCGCTTAGCCAGAGGAGGCTAAGAACTAGTTTGACCACGCTTGGAATAGTCGTTGGGATAATGACAATAGTCGCCATATCCTCACTAAGCGGAGGTTTCCAAGGCACAATAACGAATATGCTCACAACTGGTTTTCAAACTGATATTGTGACGGTTAGTTCAACTTCGTTTGGAGGTGGCGCCGGGGTTAACCTTTATCAAGCTGATGCCACGAACATAAGTAGATTTGACGGAGTCAAGATTGCGACCGCGATCATGCAGAGATCATGTACGCTTTTCAGCAGTACGAGCAACTCTACCACGACGGTATATGGCGTGAATTTCACTGAATTCTTTCAAGTATACTCGAATAAACTAACATTCGCGAATGGATCACTTCCAGACCCAGTCAACAATAACACTGTACTATTGGGTTACAGAGACAATCCAATAGCCAAAGTGGGCGATAACGTCACCATGGAATTCTTCATAAGTGCTTTCAAAATCAGGAACTACTCTTTCAACGTCGCAGGAACATTTGACAAAGTCGGTTTCGCTGGACTGACCGTAATTGACAGAGCAGCCTTCGTACCTATCAGTACTTTGATGAACATCTACAACTCCGACATCGTAGACAGCATCACTGTGAAAGTCAACAGCCCAGCCCAGGCTGAATCGGTGGGAGATCATATCAAGTCATATTTCAATAACCAAGCTAGCGTGATCGTGGCGTCCAGCTTCATAAGATCGCTGGGATCGATCCTCAACCTAGTAACCGCGTTCTTGCTGGGAATCGGATCGATAGCGCTTGTTGTTGCTGGAATAAGCATAATGAACATAATGACCGTCTCAGTCATGGAGAGAACACGTGAGATCGGAATAATGAAAGCACTCGGAGCGAAAAACAGAACAATACTCGCCCAGTTCCTCACAGAAGCAGCCATAGTAGGTCTATTGGGAGGCCTCATCGCCATACCATTGGGCCTAGGCGTAGCCTACATCATGGGAAAAATACTCCCTGTGGCGTTCCAATCCCAGATAACAGGCGGCGCTTTCGGTGGCGGTGGCGGAGGAGGAGCATTCGGAGGCGGAGTAGAGTTTACCCTCAGCCCCGCAATCGACCCGATAACTTTGACAATCGCCGTTCTATTTGGATTGTTGATAACAGTGATCTTCGCGATCTACCCAGCTCGGAAAGCCTCAAAACTCGACCCAGTTCAAGCACTAAGATACGAGTAGGCCAGAATGCAGTCCCCTCAGCGATGGGATGCAGACGTGTATCAGACTGTCTAGGAAGATAGAGGAACCATCCTCAACTCCTCTATAGAAGCCACCGCAATAAGACCGTATTTTTTCAAAGGGTGGAGGAACCACGGAACCACTTCCGTTGAGTTCTTAAGTTCAGCACATAACACACTTGCGGCTGAGAATGTGCAACGCGCAATTCTACTTGAAACAGATGCCACGAGGCGTAAAGCGGAAACCCTGAGCAGATTCAGCGGTGAAGCTGTTTCTCTCGCGAATTCTCTGCTCCAACACCGCAGGTCAAAACGTTTAATGGACCTGCACAGAGAGATGTATTCAACTTGCAAAACCACTACTTGCTTCAACAGCCAAGTGATCTGTGACATTGAACGCTGTGTTGCCCACAGCAAAGGCAAAGCGGTCAAGATGATTACCGTCAAGTTCAATGTGCCGAGGAACTGCAAAACCTTCAACACCAGGAGCAGGTTCTTCGTCGAACTCGGCTTGTACCCGAGACAGCGCATCGCCGTCCCCATACGGGAAAACAGGAACTTCCAGAGATACACCAACCTGATCAGGACTGGCTGGACGTGTAAGACTTACGGCTTGACGTCCAATGGTCAAATCGTAGCCTTCCTCATCAAAGAACAGGAACAGGTTGCTGCTGGCAGACGCAATGTTGTCGGTGTCGATGTGAATAGTAAGTGCTTCGCCGCTTCCATTCTAACTCCGGATGGGCAGGTTCTCAGGCAACTCTACTATGGGAAAGACATCTGGGTGAAACGCAAGCGGATAATGAGCAGAAGGGAGCGGCTTCAAAGCCTCACAGACCAGGGCAGCCACCGAGCTAGAAGAAGCATCAAACGGCTCAAAGCCAAAGAAAGAAACTTCGTAAAGAATAGGATTGGGGAAGTAGTCAGAGGCATCACTAATCTCGCCGCCGAATTCAACGCCGACATCGCCATTGAGGATCTCAAGCGGTTCAACCCGAAAGGGAGAAAGTATAACAAGGAGGTTTTTCGGATACCCTTCTCTCTGTTCAGGAGGAAACTTGAAGGCAGATGCTTTGACAAGGATATCAAGCTTCAGGTTGTGGATGCGTACCACACGTCGAAGTGGTGTAGCCACTGCGGTGCTGTGGCTAAGAGTGGGCACTCCGCCAACTACGCGCTCTTCAGGTGCCCGAAGTGCGGGCAGACCGTGAACAGCGATAGAAAGGCGAGCTTAGCTATCGCTGTAAAATCACTGTTGGTGCGGAACCATGACGAGGACACTCCCAACGAGGGTGCTTTCTTCCAGCTTACCAACAGACCAGTCCCCGTAAACGGACTGATGCGTTCCGATGAGGGATCCGGTTTCGGTGCCGTACACCTTGAACCGACTCCCATGGAAAGCCACCTATCTCATTAAGTGGTAGTTTACTTTGTGAACCCTACCTTTCCCAATTGGCGGGAGACATATGATATAAAGTCGCCTGGCGCCACATCCACATTAATCTTCTTTCCAAGTTGATAGGCCTTCAAGAACTTTGGTGCACACATTCTTTTGAACATGTCAACCGTCATGGGAAACTTCCTAAGCCGTTCAGCTTCTTCTTCAGTTAACTCACAGGTCTCCTTTAGGACTACCCTACGAGAGATCTCTGTTATCATCCCTTCCTTATGGTCGGTCGATAATCTGCTCGTGAACTCGCTTAGCTTTCCTTTCTCCGCGGATCTTTCCCATTGATCCAGCAGTTCTGAGACCACCGTTCTTAGGGCTTGGTAGACCGGAATTGACGCTATCCCCTTCTCAATTAAACTAAAAATGATCGGATTCAGGGTATAACACATATCGGCATCAGAGGCAGTAGGGTAGCAGCGTTCCTTTCTTCTGTTCAAGAAATCATGCTCACCAAGCTGGATCAGTACATGGTTTTCCACTTCCATATACTCTTCTTCACTCACTGCGACCATGATATTATTTAGGACCCGAATCGTTGACAAGACATCTTTCTGATCCGCGTCCAAGAATTCAGTCATTTCTTCGATACTAGTGAAGCCGTCAACTAATGCCGCATCGTAGAGTAAATGAGATATAGCTAAGAAAAGTCCTCTACCTTTCATCTCCCACGACTCTCCTCCAAAATCACTTGCTCCTCAACAGAGACATAGGTAGCTTAGAAGACAGTGCAGAGTTCCATGCTGCAAGGCTGCACTAGTTCTATGATACTTAGCTAAATAAGTTTGACTAAGTGGGTCACGGGATTGTGCAATGCACTAACGAGACAGGAGACGGAATATGAACTCTGTGTTTATTTCTTTCCGTCTGTACTTTGGAACGATACAAATGTGTCAAGTTCTAGACGGGTGCCCCGAATGTGAATGGTTTCGACAATTTCACGTTGCCTTTTTCTTGGATATCGGCTCGTACTTTCCGCGTATCACCATTCCTGTGACAAGCATTAGTACTGCAGCAGCTGAGAATAACGTAATGGCAGACCAGTTGAAACCTAGACCAAGACCTGATGGAGCAGGTAGATAGATGTAGTTGAACCCAATTCTGGCTAGAGCCATCAACGCTCCGAAGATCATTGCAAGCAAAACAAATCTGGCAACGGTCTCCTTAGGTTTGTCCTTCTCGTCTATTTCAAAAGCCCTCATCAAGCCAACTTTCACAAGCCCGACAAGGAAGACAAAAGACATCAGAAATATCGTACCAATATCATAGACCAAGTTCTGCAATTCTGGAAGGAAGTACCCAAGTATCAGTATCTGGCCAAGCGTGTAAAGATAAGCCAGAATATTGCTGAAAGCAAGATCCACGGAATGAATGTAACCAACTTTCTCTCTCAGAAAAGTGTCAACAAACGCACCATTAATCGAAGTGAATTCGGAGGAGATCCAGTCAAGATTTGAAGAAATTGTCTTAACATCCAAGAAAAGCAACGTCATAGACCGAGTAATCTTGGGCAAACCTTTCCTAAGATACAGCTGAAGGAAAAACCCTAAAGGGCTACTCCGAAGAATCAGGCTTCGTCATCGTACAGACTAAGAAAGAATAAGCAGGATTCCAAGCTGAGGGTGCAATCTCCTTTCATTATAACCCTGTTGATTATGGATTCAAGTACAATCGACCAAGCAAATAATATATAGCAAGTGCATCAACGTATTGCAGCGCCCCCGAAGGTGCAAGAACAATATGCAGAGGAAGCTGGTACAGACTCAAAGAGGGAAATTCTATCTTGGATTACTGGTCACCGCAGGGGTGACTCTTATTATCGCACCTTTCTTGCCATGGTCATACTACGATCTCTACCTAAGCGGCGGGACTGCTTCACAGGTTATCAGTCTTCATAACAGGGCTAGGCTCAGTATTCTCATCGCCTGAAGTTAGTGGGGGTTCCATTTCTTTTTCCTTTGCCGGAGGACTGGTCTTATGGAACCCTAACACAAGCAATAGGAGTACTAACGATCTTGGTTTCGCTTTTTGTTGTATATAGAGCTGAGGATGGCGGAATCATAGCTTTTATCCTCGGGTTCATCAACATAGCGCCTTCCCTGTTCTCCATAGGTCGTTCGTCGGAGATTGAATACATAGTGGGAACGTTTGTGATAGCACTTCAAAACGCAGGTTACACGTTGGTTAGTAGCACGTATAGTTTCGGCATCGGTTTCGTAATTGACTTAATCGGAACCATTCTGCTCCCAGCTTCAGCTATCTACATTACATCGAACGCCACAAGACACAGAGCAACAAAGCCTAAGGCAAAAACTGAACTACTAGAGAA
>JAHPYV010000144.1 GCA_019058495.1 Promethearchaeati archaeon | reverse complement strand
TCAGTTGGTAATAATGTTGTTTGGATGACTCTTAGCGGGGGGGAACCTTTCCTTAGGAAGGATCTTCCAGAGATATCGAGAGCGGCTGAGGAATACTGCAACCCAAAAGTGATAAACATACCTACAAACTGCTTGCTTCCAAGTGTTATTCGAGATAGCTCCAGGAAGATACTGGAGCGTTGCCAGGGGACAGATTTTGTGATTAATCTCTCTCTCGACGGCGTGAATGGAGCGCACGACGTGATAAGAGGTGTTCCAGGTAACTTCAGGAAGTTCCTTGAAACCTACTCATACCTCATCGAGCTAAAGAAGGAATTTCCAAAGTTAAATGTCGGTGTTCACAGCGTAGTCTCAAAGTTCAACGTCGACAACTTGATGAACGTGTACGAGTTCGTTAAGACTCTTAACCCTGACTCATACATAACTGAGGTTGCCGAAAAAAGAACGGAGCTTTTCAATGTTGAGAAAGACATCACGCCTTCACCCAGCGACTATTCAAGATTCATCAACTCACTCTCTAAGAGAGTCAGAGTAGACTATCTCAAATCAAAGGCTTCATTATTATCAAAGATGACACAAGCTCTTCGCTTAACATACTATCAAATTGCGGCGCAGAACCTGAGACTGAAAAGGCAGATCATCCCGTGTTACGCAGGCGTCACATCCTGCCAGATAACTCCATATGGCTACGTATGGCCATGCTGTATTCTCGGTTACAAGATGGTTATGGGAAACCTGAGAGAAACGAACTACGACTTCAAGAAAGTATGGTATTCAAGCGCGGCAGAAAGAATAAGGCGATACGTTGCAGACAAGAAATGTGGATGCCCTCTAGCCAATGCTCATTACACAAACATAATATGTAATCCAGCCTCTCTCCTGAGAGTCGCTTCCAACTTAATCAGCTAGCCTTAGTTGGATCAGAGTTGAAGCTACCCTGCTTCATTTCTCGCATAGAGCGTATACGTGATGGGCCCACAGGAGCTTGATCTTCTTTGGCATGGGTCCACGCTCGACCAGTGAAGCAATTCCCATTAGGGGACTCTTCTCTTTGGCTAAAAGTCGGTTCAAGCTAGCTTGACTTCTAGACCTGCTCTGCAGAGATGTCGTCTTTGTCGACAAACCCGGAACACCCATGTCCCAAGTATCAGGCCAGATCGGAATGTCAAACATTCCTTTTTCAACAATCTTGGGTTCTTCTCTCAGCAATCTTGATTTCCGAACTTCGATTATCTTGACTCCTTTGAGCAGTCCTTTGATACCTGCGAGGGACATCCGTTTGACATTTCCATGGTCCCAAGGCTTTCCTATCACGTTATGATAAACTAAGTGGGGGAATGTCCCAAGGTTCCAAACGTTCTGAACCGCCAACAAGATATAACGTTTTGAGACTCGCGTCATCTCTTTCAGTACGGATAACGGATTGTAGAGATGCTCCATTATGCAAAAGTTCCACACTAAGTCAAATGAATTGTCATCGAAGGGAAATCTAGATATTGAACCTTTGCAGACGCGGATATCAGTTTTTCTTTTGGCTATCTTCTCGATTTTTTTCCAGGTTTTCTCAACGGTTGACTTTTCTTTTTCGGATGGGGTGTAGTAGACAAGCTTGCAGCCTTCTTCGACCATCGGCAATGAGTTTATTCCCTTGATGCCTGAGATGCCGTCGCTTGGTCCTTCTAATATGGTTTCAATGTCGTGGTCTCTAACTAGTTTCTTGAGAAATCGATGCATCATAACTCTTTCATAGTAGGTTCCAAAACCTTCATCCATGCTCTCAGGTGAGTAGTCCTTCAATTGGTCTTCCACGAACCGGAGGAAAAGCACTTGGTTCTTATCCATATTCAAAGTCCCTCTGAGTTCATGTGATCCGCTTCTGTTTGGATTATAGTTCAAAGCAATGAAACTATTCAAGCTGTTATTCCAACTTGTCATAATATTAGTCTATCGCTAGTTCAAGTTTGCCCTATCTGAGAACTTCATCATTGAGTTCAGGAACACCACTTAGAGTATTCTTTTGATTCGCGGCACCAAGTCGCCCGCATAGAACTGCTCGTTTCCATTTGATTGAGTGACGACAAGTAGTGCGAAACAAGTTGTTTAACAACGATATATTAGCAAAGGAATAAATAACCTGGTCTGGATTGGTTCCCTGAGGTTCTGAATCAACTGTTGATCGGAAATGGTGAACGAACTTGTCTAGAAGCAGCGCAGTTGCTGTTGTAAAGCACGAGGGTAACGTGTTTGATGAAACATCGAGAGGCATCGAGCTTCTTGGCGGCTTGAACATTAAGAGCGATACAGTTGTCATTAAGCCGAACCTATGCATCCTTGACACGCCTGAGTCTGGGTGCACATCAGATAGTCGAATAGTCGAAGCCTTGCTTATTATGCTCCAAGGAACAGGAAAGAAAGTCAAGATTATTGAGTCAGGAAACTATGCTGCCGATTTGGATGAACTCTACAATAACCTTGGCTATCAGGAGCTTGCTCAGAAATATGGTTGTGAGCTTGTCAATATTAATAAAATCCCAACCGTCAAGGTGCATGTCAGCGACCTGAGATTCAGGTTTCCTAAACTGTTACTTGAGAAGGACAAGTTCTACATTTCCGTTGGTAAGGTTAAAACACACGTTTTTGAGAGAATGACTTGCATATGGAAGAACCAGTGGGGATGCATTGCCCAAAAAGAAAAAAGACCATTCCACCCTTTCATGAGCGAGATTTTGCACCACATTAACACAAGGATTGACATTGATCTTGCAATAGCTGATGGAATTGTTGGCATGGGCGGCGTAGGACCCACTGATGGCCATCCAATAAGGACCAACCTGCTGCTCTTCGGGAAGGATGCTCTTGCCGTTGACAGCGTGGCATGCAATGTGATGGGGATAAATCCATTCAGTGTTCCAACACTAAACTTCGCATACCAGAGGGGCGCAGGTGAGATAGACCCAGAGAAGATCAACATCCTAGGAGAGGTTGGCGGGAACGTGATTCGTTCGTACGATGTCATACCGGGGAGAGCATACAGCGTAATGAGGATGGGTCTGAAGATTGGTCGCATAAGAAGACTGGTGAACGTTGGCATGATCATGTTTGATGTGGGTAACTTCATGTGTCCGAGAGACGTACATGCACATGGAAAACCAAGCCTGTTTAATGTGTTAAAGAGGTCGGCGACTTCCAGAACTTGGAAGCTGTAGAGTTAGTGGACGTGGAGAATTGGGACTGTGAAAAGTTACCTGTGGTCACTCTTTTTCTTTGCTAGGATGAAGTCAACTTGAGAATGCGTCTCTCAAGAGTTTCTGCAGCATGATATCATCGATGAGCTGGTCAGTAACCTTGACTGTATATTTTAAATACCCAGTAAGCAATGACATCTTCTGTCATGCAATATCGACCATAGTTCCGGGATTCTGGTGAATGATTTCTGAGTGAGGTCAAACAAGTCATCTCTACATGGCGGGCGCGGTTGTAATCTTGAGCAAAAAGATGATCCTGCTGTACATCGTCGCGATTCTTGCTTTCGTATTAATGTTCTGGTTCATTGGTATACAGCAGGTATTCTCAAACCTGCAGTCAGTGAATATTCTGATTCTTATTGTGGCCGCTCTAATACAATCTTTCTCGATCTTGATCCGTGGTATCAGATGGAAGTACATCCTCTCAACATCCAAAGTTGATATCGGCACGCTCTCAAGTTATTCGCTAATCTATGTAGGCTGGTTTGCAAATGGACTTGTACCAGCAAGAATCGGTGACTTCGTTCGCGCCCTCGCAATCAAGAAAGAGAATAATTGCCCCCTGGGAAAGGGTATCGCTTCGCTGGTTACTGAGAGAATCCTAGACATAGCTGTAATAATTGCCTTGATGACATTGTTTCTACTATTGGTTTCAGATGCGTTCGGGTTGGTTTCGTCTGCAAGCTGGATTAATCTTTCAATCTACCTCGGGGTTTTCTTAGCTTTTGCGCTAGTCGCTTTTGTAATATTGTGTATCAAGAAGCAGTCTTTTATCACAAAGGTAATCGCAAGAGCATTGGGATCGAAGTACGCAGATGTGAGCAAAGGTTTTGCCCAGGATCTGAGCTCCTCGTTCTCAGGCTTCCTTTCACGGAAAAAGTTACTGGTGGTCACTTTTGTTCTAAGTGTTTTCGCTTGGATACTTGATGTTCCCAAATTGTACCTTGTTTATGCATCAATTGACCTATACCCTAGTATATTAGCTATCGGCGCCGCGGGATTCATAACAAATGCTTGGTCCATGGTTCCAATAACACCGGGAGGAATCGGGAGCGTTGAGATCGGAGAAACACTTTTTGTAGTATGGATAATTCATCTATCCGCGCCTCAAGCTGCAGCTGTGGTTCTCCTTGATCGGATTATCTCATTCTATGTCTCCATGCTCATAGGCGGAATCATATCAACTAAGAAAGGAGTTTCTCTCACAATCAGTAGATCCGCTTCCACTAGCAAGCCTCGCTGACATCCTCCCAGCGGGCGCGCTCATGCCATTAATGACTTTGTTGACGGTACCATGCGCCACTTGTGGTGAAGCTTGCCCTTCTTGAAATCCCTCCTGGCCAGAAAGTGCGAGAACGCTTCGAGGCTCATGCCCGCAAAAGTTCCGATGAATTTCTTTGGTTGAAGCTTCAGCACCTTGAAGATCATCCTAGCTATTTGAGTTATCTTTGTCGAGGCAATATCAGCGCCGTAGCCTCTCTCAAGTTGCATGTGACCAAAGACAACTCTTCTTCTCTGTGACACGATGTCGAAGATATTCGTGGGACCCTTCATTGCCACAGTTGCTTCAGGCACGTAGGCAACTTTGTACCCCATGTTTCTGATTTGAAGCCCGATATAGGCGTCATCATTGACGATGGTTTCAGGCATCTTGTTGATTATACCAGACCTTATAGCGCAGAATTCCCCTGAGATGTGAAAATACTTGCCTTGGCTGTCTTCGAGGGTGGCTATGTAGTGATGCAGATCCCAGATAACATGGGGGATCCACCCAATGACAGTATTCTCTGGATTAACAGGCAGAGGTCTTCCGCCCGTTGCCCCCACTGACCTATCTTTGAATGGTGCAATGAGATGGTAAAGGCTACAGTCTTTCGGAAGCGTGTCTGCGGGCTCCATAACGAGCACAGTGGACTTGCACTTTCTTAGAAGAATATTCACCGCTGATGCTTTCCCTCTTCTCTCCTCTTCGACAATGAGATTTATCCGGGGATCATATCTTCTGTGTTTTTCAACGACATCTTCGGTTCTATCTGTGCATCCACTCGCAACAACAACGATTTCTTTGAGAATGAAGTCGTCTTTCAATTTCTGCTTAGATAAGGTTTCGAGGAGGAGTCCAATGTTGCTGGCTTCATTGTGAGCTGGAATTCCTATCGAGACTGAGATCAAATCTGCTTTACTCCCATGAGACTGATCTGTAAGTGACTTACAACATTGGAGGCGACATGAAATGAGAAGGAAACTATTACTATTAACTATTTCCGCTTATGGCACAGTCAGAATTCCTCCAGTCTACGAATATGAAGATGATCGTTCAATGCAATTTCAAAAGCAATTGTTGTTTCCTCGCTAGTTTTGAGCTTTTCAGAGTAACTCTTATATATCATCATCCGTACATGAGTTAAACACTGGTTTCAGGTGGAAGAGGACGATCCCAACTGAGGATCGTGGAGGTCCTCCGTTTGGTTAGTGTAGTTATCCCAACATATAATGAATGTGAGAATATCGTACCTCTGCTGGAATGTGTAGCCCCTCTAGCGGAAGAAGTAATCGTCGTTGATGACAACAGTGTCGATGGAACTGGTCAAATGGCGATGGACTTCGGCGGTAACGTGAGAGTGGTAATAAGACCATGCAAAATGGGACTGAGCAGCGCGATTCTTCGAGGTTTCAATGAAGCAAGAGAAGATGATGTTATAGTAATGGATGCTGATTTTAGCCACCCGCCTAGTGTGGTTCCTGAAATTGCTGAAGCTCTGAAGACCCATGATATTGTAATCGCAAGTAGAGACAAGATCATTGGATGGGGAGTTAGAAGACATCTTGTAAGTAAGGTCGCTACTGCGCTGGCTCAGATACTGTATTTCCGAGGGAGAATCAATGACCCCATGAGTGGATTCTTCGGAGCGAAGAAATCCATTGTTGAAAGATATGAAGATAGCGTTTCCCCCCAGGGTTACAAGGCTCTCTTCGCGATTATGAGGAATTATGTCCATGACTATGGCTACGACGGGATAGCGAGTGTCAACTATACTTTCATCAATAGAAAGTTCGGTGGCTCAAAACTTTCGATGCCCGAGATAATGGATTACATAAGATCTCTATTCAAGGGCAAGATACCTATGCCTAGCCTGAAGATTCCGATCCCATTGGTTCAACCTTCGTACACAGCGCTTGATAGGATCCAGTCTTCTGGGTACTGCTCGTTTATGATGAGGATACTTTGAGAATTTGGCTAGGAATCGTAGAGTTCGTTCAATGGCATGTTGACGAAGTCAGATAAAGGGCACACAGCGCCTACGTTAGATCACTTCTAGATTCTGCGAAGAATCACAACTTTGTGTAGGAAGAGATCTTTAGCAGAGAGCTTGGTTGAGACTAGCTTTAGGGCAACTTTTCTTAGTATACTTGCAAGATCGAAACTGTCAAGTATTGAGCGGGTTTCTGGGAAGAGCGGCCTGATCTCAGAGACGATTTCAGTCCAACAATGCTTCCACGGCCAAAACAGTACGATGACTCCTTCATTCCGGCTAGAATCCGTTGGATTTCGCTTTGGACGAAGCGCTCCATGACTCCCATGTTATGTATACCATCCATACTTCCTTCTCGAAAAGGGAGGATACGCGCATCAGCTTCGATCCTGCCATCCACATTCCTGCTCTCTATCTTGCTCAAAGGAAGCGCCCAAATATCAAGAGCAATGAAATTGCGCTTTAACTTGGGGATGAGCAAAGAACTCTCAGCTAGCCCTGAGCCAACCTCCAGAAAACAGCAAATAGGAGAGAAAAACTTGTCACACTAAGCGACTAGTCTACCGATCAAGCTTCCCTTATAGATCTTCGTTAGCTTTCGTCGTATTCTTGCCCACCCATTGACGTCCTCCTAGTATGATTCCTAAGTGGCGGCGTCACTCATTCTCACTGATCTCCTAAACACTTGATTAGGCTAGGAAATTTCGTGCATAGATCGCTGCATGCTATATACTTATTTCTTATCAGCCCTCGGGTAACTATACTCGGAGTCAGAAAAAGGATATCTCTAGAAATATACAGTTCTCATTATGTCTTCGTTACATAACTCAACACTTGATTCAGTTGTGTGATGATCCGTAGTTTGGGATCTAGTTCTTTGGCCTCTTCTACCTTTGAGTATCCCGTGGTTACAAAGATTGGTGTTGTGCCTACACTTAATGCCGCTTTCACGTCTACTACGC
>JAHPYV010000143.1 GCA_019058495.1 Promethearchaeati archaeon | reverse complement strand
TCACAGAAAGAACAGATAAGGGTGACTACTAAGTGTTTTTCGTTCTCTTAGCGCGCGCTGCATACTTATTGGATCACCATGAAATCGTTGGTTCCAAAAAAGGAGAGAAAGGGGAACCAGACTCAAATACTGCCAAATATTGAAGTCTTTCGGCGCAGTCTCATTGGTATCCGTTCCTAGGAGAACCCTGGTTACGGAGATTAGCGGACTGATTGTTGGGGGAATGGCATTTATTCTCCCACGCAAGCGTTTCTGGGCATCTCGTCAAGAAAAATCCTAATCGGGAAGGCTTTTTAAGAGACTCTCTTCTAACTCTCGATCAGTGATCTCTACAAGTTCATCTGTTCTAAACAAGGTGAAAGAGATCGGCAGGAAAATGGACGAGCTTCGGGATTTCCCAGACGATGTGTTCCTAACGCCAGAAGAATACAGGTTACTCAAGGTAGTTGACAGCATAGTTAGAGAAAAGAAGCTGAGTGAGTTCAAACCCCTCGATTAAGTTTAAGGTCATATTTCATAGAAGAGCTGAATAATATATCACGATACTCGACGTTGTAGTGTGAACTTCGTATAGGAGGGAGAGGGCGATTAATAGGAAGAAACTATTTCACGAGATCGCTCGGTTCCTAGAACAGCGAGGAGCGAAGAGAGTAGCGATCTTTGGTTCTTATGTGAGACGCGAAGAGAGACCAGGAAGCGACATAGATGTCATTGTCGAGTTTTCGGAGACGAAAAGCCTTCTTGAATTAGTCAGAATAGAGAGAGAACTGTCTGAAGCATTGGGTATGAAAGTCGACCTTCTTACAGAGAAATCCATAAGTCCCTACCTAATAGACCAAGTTAAGAAAGAAATGGAGGTAGTGTTAGGGTGAAGAAGGACGACTCAGTCTACCTACATCACATTCTGGACGCAGTGCTGAGAATAGAAGAATACACTCTAGGCATAGAGCGTCAAGCCTTCATTGAGGGGCACATGATCCAAGACGCTGTAATTAGGCAAATCGAGATAATAGGGGAGGCTACAAAGAAGTTGTCGAAAGAGATCAGAGATAGACATCCGCAGATACCCTGGAAAGACATGGCAGGGCTTAGAGACAAGTTGATACATGGTTATTTTGGCGTAGATCTTGACGCCGTGTGGGACACTGTCAAAAGAGATATTCCACAATTGAAGAACAGTCTGCGAAACCTTATCGAGAGCTAGGGATCAAGGAAGCCAGCTTTGCCAAGGCCAGCCACCATTTTCGATGACAGTCTGAGTTTTTCGAGAACGGGCACTGGCTAGATTTCTTTGAAAATCAAGAAAGTGAAGGCGGGAAACCGCTCGAGAGTAGCATCCATGCAGGATGAAAAAAGAAGACTTGATAGAGAACAGGACTCAAATACTGCTTGGTCTTTGAGTCTTTCGGCGCGGGCATTTTGCAGAAATTGCTCATTGTGGATGTATGAGAAAAAACAAAGAATAAGGGAAGTCACATATTGTAGCATGCGCTCTGGAAACAGGAAAGACGGGTGGAATCCTCAGGTGATCACTGGTGATAACGACAAATAGCTTCGGCTGTCACAGTTGTTTACCTGAAGGTTCTTGACGCTTCAGCCCTTCGAGTATCGTCTTGGTTAAGGCTTGTATCAGCCCAGATTCCCCTAGCTTTTCCAGGTTTGTAAAGTCCGGGCTTTAACCTCTACTCTTCGCGTAGTCCACAATGTCATCTCGCGTACTCTTCACTTCGACTCGTGGTCTTGCATGACGGTAGATCTTCAGACAATCATCATACCCGTCGCCCCCTTCACTAATGTCGCGATGATCTTGTTTTTGATCGGTTTCTTCTGACTAGTGTTCAAGAGCGCAAAACATTCTTGACTAAGAAGAAGTTGAGTAATGAAGGAATCGTAGGTAAGAATCATCAAGAAGATAAAGAAGAAATTCAGTATGTGATTCTAGCCAAACGGGCTCATATATGAGAGAAGGAATTGGATTTCAATTAGGTCAATTGATGAGGGCAGGTTTTTGCTTCACGGTTCGGACGAAGCGCGCGCCTCTACAACACCAAGCCATTATGGCTATAGCGACAAACGAGTCAACGATCTCTAGAAGCTCTAGGAGCGGGGGCATCGCGCCAGACTGTACTGTGGGAAAGATTCTCGCGAGGTCAAGAACGTAAAGAATGAGGTAGGCCGCCGAAACCGTGAAGGAGAGGTAATATGCCCCACGCATTCTCTTGGCAGTCTGATATATCGCATATAGGTTCATTATTATAACGACGAGGATGATGGCATTATATCCCCAGAACATCCAAAAAGGCATGTAGCTAAAATCCCGGGTATCCACCGATCCCCATGGGTTCATCGGCAACAAGATAATCAGTACAAGAATCAGCAATGCCAAAAGCACACGGTCTATTTTCATGGTTTTATCCTTAGCGCGAACACTATTACTTCTTCGAATGCCAAAATAACGTGGAGTTCTAGCTAGGTACTGTTTGTAGGAATTACCGTATTTTCTTGCGAGGAATTTCTCTTCTACTAATATAGCAACGTGGAGAAAACAAATCGTGTAGATGAAATATCCTAAGAAGACAATGCTCCAGAATGATTCAGACCAACCAATCAAAACAAGTCCACCAATAAAGATATCCATGCCAACATAGTTCGGATTTCTAGAATACTTGTGAATCTTTGACGTTGCAAGTCCGGGACCTTGGGCAAACGAATAAAATGCCATTCCAACGATAGCCAACCCGAGCACTGCACAAACCAGACCGATAAAGAATAGAAAACCGAGCGTGACGGGAACAAACAAACTGATCACGAATCCGCCGAATATCCAGATCGCAGCGGGTATGTAGGCCTTCTTCTGGGAAGCTAGCTCGGAGTCTTCAAATGGTTCTCCCCGCTTCTTGTCCGCCCATTTCCTCAATGGGTATGCAAAGATATAACCAGAGACATAGAAAATCCAAAGGTTGAAGAACAGGAACATGATCTCTTGCAATCTCTTTGCTTGTTTGCTAGTTTATTTAGTCGATATGCTCTTCATACTCTTAAGGGTTCTCAAAACCTAGTCCATAGACCGTCCAGAGTTATGCTCTCATCTACGAATTTGCCATTCTGAAAACAGTGAAAACAATAGCGCACGCCCAAAAAAGTGGGTGGAGACTCATTTGGATACATTTGTTTACGTTCAAGTAACCTTTTGGATGAATCGTCTTCCATCAAAATGACTCTGACTGATGAGGAATCAAGGGGAAAAGAAAAAGGTTCTTGGGGAACTGGACTCAAATACCGGCGAGTCTTTGAGTCTTTCGGCACGGGAATCCTGCATTTCTTCCGTGAGTACGGCAAGGTGATAAGATGGATGCTGGAACTCGGCGAGAAGTCCACACGACCTCCGTAGGTTCTCTATTTCCTGGGAGACTTGGACGCTCTACCTCTTATATGCTTTCTTTCTGGGGAATATGGCATAAACAACAATACTGTGCTCAGGCTGGAGTTCGAATAGAACCCTGAAATCTCCAACTCTGAGACGATACTGATCTTTATAGCCCTTCAGCTTCTTCACATCAAGCTCAGGAAGCAAACCTTCCTTTAGCTTCTGTATTCTCCCCGAAATCTTCTCAAGGTCCTCCTGAGCTAGCTTTCGCAACTGTTTCTCTGCTTTGCTTTCAAGAAATACCCTATATTTCGTGAAGCTCAATACTACCTTCCTTCTTTCTTTTCGCGTAGTCTTGTATCTCTGCTACCTCGTCCTCCTCTGGCTCTTCCACTCCCACGAGCCTGGCGTCTATTACCGCCTCTATACGCTCGAGCATTGACTTTATCTCTTTTATTTCATTTGCAACGTCCATCAGAACACACCTGTGATCCCTATCGCATTATAAGATAAAAAACCTTGGCTTTGAAGGATCCCAAATACAGCAACGTTTGAGGCTTCAGCAACATTCCATAGCCTTACGGCGGAATACAACTTCTCGCGATGTATGTTTTCGATCTCGAATGCCTCAACTTAATAGTCTTCTCTGTCCCGAAACTTCCTTTTCGATCTTGATATGAGTCATTCAGAAAAAGCCTCACCTCCGGGCGACCCGCGCTACGAATCGTTTTGAGCTCACAGAACGCCAACGACTCAAAAGAAAGGTTGGAGGAGAACCAGACTCAAATACCGGCGAGTCTTTGAGTCTTTCGGTCCGCCAATAATCCGTCCTTCTTTCTTAGTACTCTCTATTTATCACGAAGTCCACCAGTTGAGAAATCGAGCTTGCCGCGCTGCTTGATTTGAAATACGGAGCAATGTGATTGTTCAGAATTCTCTTGCTCTCTGAGGCAAATTCCTTTGCCTTTTTCTTGCCGTGATCTATGCTTCCGTACTTCTTCATCAAATCGAGTACGTATTTCATCTCGTCCTTGGTTTTGGCTGACCTGTCTTTGCTAAGCGTCTTCGTTACTCTGTCTCTTTCAACGCGACTACAGCTATTCAGCGTGTTTATCAGCATTAGTGTCCTCTTTCCTTCCGCTATGTCTCCGGCGATTTCCTTGCCGTACTTCGCCTCTTCTCCGACAAGATTTAAGAGATCATCTTGGATCTGAAAACCAATTCCGAGTTTCATCCCAAATTCGACTAAGTGATTGAGTACCTTCTCCTCCGTCCCAGCTATTATGGCACCAGCTCTAAATGGCGTTATTATCGTGTACCAGGATGTCTTCTTTCCTGCCATTTGATAGTAGTCTTCCTCAGTCAAGTCAAATCTTTTGTCTGCAATCCAGCTGAGCTCCATCGCCTGCCCTTCCACAGTCTCCATGCATAATTTCTTGAATTCGTCAAGGATGCGAAACGTTAACTCATCACCTAGCAATTTCCTGTTGTCGAATAGTATCTCCCACATCTTTACGTGTAAGCCATCTCCAGCATTGATCGCAAGTGGAATTCCGTAAAGCTTGTGTAGACACGGCTTGCCTCTCCTCATTTCAGAATCGTCCTCTATGTCATCATGTATCAATGCCCAGTTCTGAAAGACCTCGACAGCAGTGGCCGTCCGAAGCGCCTGCATGGGATTGCCTCCGAAAGCCTCGCAGCTGAGCATGCAGAAGGCCGGTCTTAGCCTTTTTCCACCTCTCATTGGATACTCTCTCATCAAGGTGTATAGTTCATTTGGTTTCTTCAAGGGAAGATAGGGGGCTAGCTCACCTTCAACGGCCTTTCCCTTTTCTATTAGAACATTCATTATGCTCAAGTCGACACCTTCTTCAAACCCATCAATCTGATAGCACAATACTCATGAAAAACTGATGATAGGATAAACACTGATGTGTATGTGACTCAGTCTGTTGAGAAGCAAACACGGTGTTTTATATCTTTCACTCCGGCCTCACGCATTCTGATGCGGCGCAGCATGCACGCTACTTCAGGTTCCCTTTTTTTCTTTTTCTGCGTTTAGTATCGAATTCTTTCGGTTGAAAGATTATTAGAGAAGTTCTGGTCACATTGCTGAATTATAGCAGAACTCCATCATCGCAGGTTACCAGTCAGAAACCTTATGATATCCAAGGAGGTAAGAACACGCCCCCGATAAACAGATATGAATGTGACAAGAGTGGCTTTGCTTTTCCAACGGGGTGGGGTGGATACATGTACGTGGAGAACGACAAGGGCGAGAGAATACTCTGTACGCATCCTATCGAGGGATATACAGTCACTCATGTTCTAGGTCAAGACGCTCCTCCAGAGTTGATCAGGAAAAGAACCGGTTACAACTCGTTCTGCATTTGTTTGGATTGTCGATACAAATTCGCAGCTGATCTGAAAGACGACAAAGCTAATCCATGGAGATCAGGATGGCCTGTGAAAGACAAGGATGAGAGGGAATGCCCCCAATGTAAGTCAAAGAATGTCCGGTCAGTATACGAGCTGATAGGCAAGACGTGCCCCGTATGTGGAAAGGGAAAGATTGTAGAAATCCCGACTGGCCTAATCAGTTGATCCTATTGCAATACTAATGCCGAAAAGCCTTTTGCTTATTCATGCACGCTATCAGAACCATCGATCGACTTTCTGGGCAAAATAAACGCCAACAATTGCCATTCCAATTAGCAAAACTAGAAGAATAAGAGAAATAATGATTCGCAGTTCTCTCCTCCTAGCTAACGCGTTTTCTCCAGTTTCAGGAAGAAAGTTGACCAAGATACCATAGCCTCCAACTAAGAGAAGCGTCGAGACCAAGCAAAAAGTGCCAATACTACTCATCTGGCTACCAATTGGAACCTCAAGCGTATATTCCGCGGTATAGTTCATCCTCATTAGGAGCTGAAATGTATCACCCAAAGGAATTGCCAATGCAATAAAGAGCAGACTCAATATCACTCTTAGGATAGTTAAGACATTAACTATTTTCATTTTCCGACATCCAACCCGTCACTTAAGATCCAACCGAATTATTCACAATTCCTGATCCAAGAAACTGTACATCCTCAATTTCACATCAGTTGGAAGTGAATGCCGTCCAACAAATCGCAAGGTGACGATATTTCCTGAATGGCCATAGTATGTGTATTTCTCTTGAAGCCAATTGTGTATCTCTGCAACGCCGTTTATCGGCAAACCCATGTCCTCAGTGCCTGCTGATAGGAAGATCGATCGGTTTCCAATAAGCCCAATGATCTCTTGCATCTTCAGATTCAATTTCATAATGCCTGGTAGATAAAATGCGTAATTCTGGAAAGTCCCCTCTTCGATGACTGAGTTATTTCCTTCGATTTTCCCGATTCCGCAATTTGAGAGCACTACCTTTATTCGAGAGTCGTAGACGGCGCACCATACTGCCATTTGACCTCCCAATGAATGACCCATGATGCCAATTCGTGATGCATTGACATCGGGTCGTGTTACTAAGTAGTCTATTAGGCGGCTAATGTCCCAAATATACTTGAAATTTAATGTGCGGTTGAGCATAAACATTAGCATCCCAGTGTATTTTTCGCCGAAAGGTATTTGGCGCTCACCAAAGCACAGAGCGTCAGGACAAGCGACAACGTACCCCCGTTGAACAAGGTCAACCGCGATTGCCTGTCGTGGGTCTCCGGCTATGCCGCAGGGCTCCATCTTGCCGAATTCAAACCTTCCATTATGTTGATGATGCACAATCACAGTTGGGCAGGGATTGGCTCGTGGTGTGTCAGGAATTAAGAGGTAGAAAGGCATTAAATCCCATTGGGAGATGCCAGAATTCTCTACATTAATTTGCATTTTGACACGCGTGTACCCTTGTAAATGAGTCACTTCAATTATCTGTGGATTCAAGGGCACAAGTTCCGGTTTGTCGCCCCAGACATAATTCAATCCATTCCAAACCCTCCCCTGATTCTGTTCCCATGCAGTCGCATTGAAATGAACCCAATTGGTCTGGTCAAATGCGCTGAGAGGTTTGTAGGTGTCAGGTTCTAGGTACGCATTGGAAACTGTCACGGTGCAAAAAGGGACGGTGATCAAGAAGATAATAGTGAATACATTCAGTATCAAGTGGGATTGCCGCCTCTTTGATCTAGTCAGGCGAGCACGCGATTTGATTGACACAATCATCGAAAAAGTTAAGATCAAAGTGACTACCACAAATATCC
>JAHPYV010000142.1 GCA_019058495.1 Promethearchaeati archaeon | reverse complement strand
CTAAAGGAGGGCGCAACATACGCAGACCTCAAACTCTACGTTGAGCACGGTTCGCAGGTTGCCCTAAGAGCAACATCTTCGGATGTTCAAGTTTTCGATAGATCTGTCGGAGTCGCTAGAGTAGTGTTTGGCAGAGCTTGGGGAATACATGTCGTAGAAAAACCTTCCAAATCTTCACTGAGAGATGCTTGCATCTACGCCTTGAAACTAGCTAAGACAGCAAATTCAACTTCCATCTTGGACAAACCCATCAGACTCGCGGACATCAATCAAGCTAATCGCCAAGTAAGACATGAATGCAAGGTGGATCCGCTAAGAGTCGAAGTCGATCAGAAGATTAACTTAACCAAGGACTTGGAACGGAGAGCAAAGGAAGCTCTCAAAAACTCATTCGGCTGGTGCGAAGTAGTATATGGCGACATCCAAAGTGACTTTTCATTAATTAGCAGCGAAGGAGCATACATAAGTGAACTTACTCCATCAGTTGATCTTCTTGTCTACATAGCAGCCAGAACAGGAGAAGTTGTTGAAAGCGCAAGCAAGTTCATTGGATATACCAAAGGATACGAAGCTATCGAAAATATCGAGAGAGACAGATTAATCGGTGAAATAGCTGAACGAGCCTTGAAACTTGCTTCAGGCAAGAATCTCTCAGCAGAACAGCGCGCTCAGAAATCGACTGTAGTAATGGATTCAGAGTGCACAGGAGCCTTCATACACGAAGCTGTAGCGCATCCTGCTGAGGCGGACTTCATGCTCGAAGCGGGCTCAGTATTCGAGGACAAACTGGACGAGAGAGTCGCGATCGAGGAATTGACAGTCTGCGACGATGCAACCATGCCAGGACAGTATGGAACATACTCGTATGATGACGAAGCAACAGAAGCGAGAAGAATTCGAATAATTGAGAAAGGGATGCTGCGATCACTCCTCCACACTCGGGAGACCGCGGCAGAAATGGGTACTCAACCAACAGGAAGCGCCCATGGACTGACACATGTGCCGCGCTCTCTGATGAGCAACATCTATGTGGAACCACAAGACTGGAAACAAGAAGAACTCATCGAAGAAACAAGAAAGGGAGTGTACATACAAGGCGTAATAAGAGCTCAAAGCAATCCAACAAATGGATCATTAATGATCCAGCCTGAATCAGCAACAATCATCATTAATGGGAACCTACAAGACACCATACGGGGCGGCATCATAACAGGCAGAATACAGGAAGCATTAGAAACAATAGATGGAATCGGCGACAAACTCTCAATGCGGGCTACGGTGGAAAAGGAGTTCAACATAACAGACGGAGGTCCACCCATAAGAGTTACTTCATTGCGGCTTCAGTGAAAATAAAAAAAGGGGAACCTGAATTTGGAAACTACAAATACGTCGGGTGGAGCAAGAAAGGGGAAAGAGTCCGGTTTTTTCTACTTGGCGTCTATTCTACCACGAGTTTTCCTTCGCGGATTACGTAAGTGTATTCCCTTGTTGAGAATTCTTGGCCTACCATCTTCTTGATCTGCAAGATGGAGCGCCAATCCCTGTAGTACTTCTCCTTTCTCAGCTCGATAACTCCGTCAACAAGGTGTTCAAGAGCTGCCACCAGCCGATTGGAGTGAGCCTTGCTGTGAACCGTTAAGAGGATTATTCCCCCACATTTTTTCTGCAGGATCACTTGGCTTCGAACAAAGGCGAAGATACTCTTGGGGTCATCTAAGCTCAAAATGATTGTTGACAAGCTGTCTATTATGCCTCTGAACTCTGCTGGAGACTTGTTCTTCTCAGAGTAATCTTTTACATAGTTGTGGATCTCCCTTATGTCTGAAACATTATGAATCGTTGCATACGTCTTTTCTGACGTAGGTTCATCGGTTCCGAACGAATTCATGAAAGCGAGTTTTCCACTATCCATATATTTCGTAGCATCAATTCCCTGCGCTGACATCAAATTCTTGATAGTCGAGATGACATAATCAGTATTCAGGATGAATACACTTTCACCATTCTGCAATCCTCTTGCAATGAAGAAAGTAACTAGCACATCCTCGCTTAACCCAGCGTCCTCTTCAAGCAAAAGCACATATCCGCGAGGGATACCACCGCCCAATGCCTCATCCAAGACAGGCAAACCAAATTCGGAGTTCAAGACTGAAAACCTCCAATCTTAAGAGATCATCCAGAACGTTATCAAATATCCGTCTAGACATTATTTATACTTTGGTTTTGGAGTCTCCCCCAGCTTTCTCTCAGCATTCTCCCCATTGCTGGAATAAACTCACACTAAACATTGTTCTGTAGACAAGAAATAATAACGTCTATCCGATTATTTATCTCCTCTGTCGCGCGATTTGACTTAATTTTCAGGGGTCAAATCGCACTTAAACTCGTAACGCTGCCCAATAAGTCACGGGGCAACGATTATAGACTCAGGCGTATGAACTCGGTGTTGAGGGAACTCCTTTGGATTGCGATCGCTGCGGGAAATGCTGCATAGAAACCTCCATGCAACTCTCTCTAAACGACATTCGGCGCCTTGAAAAGCTAGGATATGACAGAGGCGATTTCACCATCATCAAAGACGGATTCTACACACTAAAAAACCGCAAAGGAGCATGTTACTTCTTTGACACCAAGTCAAGGTGCTGCAAGGCGTACGCTAAGAGACCTCTAGGATGCAGGTATTACCCAATAGTATACTCTCTTGACAAGAACCAGCCAATTATCGATGAGGAGGAATGCCACAAAGCATCCACAATCACAGAACATGAACTCAAAACAACCGCCCCAAAACTTGCCAGACTGATAAGGAGAATAATCAAAGACTCCCCGAAGAAAGATAAGCAGCAACGAAGAAGAAGGCTGAATAGTCAGAATTATCAAGACGTTCCCAAGAAGCAGTCAGAGCGGGACCTAGTAATCCAGAGATCTAAGATAGCGGAGGAATATTAATGTCAGTTGAGCAGGAACCTGCAAGATTTCTCTTGGACGGATATAATTGCGCTGAGTCCGTATTACTCACATTTCTCAACAGCTGGGGAAAGTACTTCAGAATGGGAGTGGCCTCTGCCGCTGCCACAGCATTCGGAGGCGGGATGGGCAGAATGGGCTACACGTGCGGCGCTCTATCTGGAGGGCTAATTGTCATTGGACTTGCTGTTGGAAGAACTGACGGAAAAGACGACAAAGGAAAAAAGGATGCGTACTCAATGGCCCAAAAGCTTTTTCAATGCTTCAAAGAAAGATGGGGCGCATTAACATGCCGAGAACTGACTCGGTGCGATCTATCTACTCCAGAAGGGTTCAACAAGTACCGCGAGCTTAAGCTACACGAGACCAAGTGCAGCGAGATAGTCAAAGAGACCGTGAAGATCTTGACAAGTATTCTCAAAGGCCTTAAGAAGGATCCCTGACATAGATACTTCCACTAGAGAAAAACCGCTAACGATTGCTTCTTTCTGTAACAGCTAGTCCATTAAGACCAGTCTCGCTAATGAAAGGCGCTTTTCCATCCCTCAGGAACATTCTTGCCGAATGTTATCTGTTCCGCATGCAAGAAGACACCTAAATCCTCGATGGCACCAGCGACGGCGCGGGCAGTATCAACAGTCATTGGCGCATTTGGCTCAGCATGTACAGCGTTGATAATCAACTGACCTCTTGTCCGATTAATAACTGGATCAACGCGACCAATCAACTGATCACCATGTAGGATCGGCATAACATAGTAGCCATACTTACGCTTATGCCTCGGCACATAGATCTCGAAGCTAAACTTGAAATCGAAAAGTTGCTCTGTTCGTCTTCGATCAACAACTAAATTATCAAAAGGTGAGAGTAGCGTTGTTCGAGGCTCCCAATCGCCTGTCGACAATTTGTCAATCAGGTGCAAGTCATCAGAGCGAGTATACCACACACCTGGCAGCTCTCTGCTTCGCTCCGAGTCGACAATCCTCACCGGCACAATAAGTCCCTCAGACAGGAGTCTAGCAAACACATCTGATAGACCCGGGTAACAACCCCGAATATAGTACTTTCCGATATGCGATGAAGTTGCGACACCGAGGGCACGCAAAGATTTCTGCGCAGCTCCATGCACCATTTGCTGCCAAGAGAGACGCTCGCGTGGCGTCGACTCAGGCAGCCACCGTTCACTGAGAGCCCACTTTTTTTGCGCGCCCGAGCGCCCCGCGACCATAATCTTACCTTTAGCCCATAGAAAAGTGAGCATCATGTGAACGTTGCGCCCCGTAGTCCATCCCCCAGATCGCTAGTCCTTAACTGACTTGTCCTCGAAATCTCTTGTGGACAGTGTCCCCTTGCGCCTGAGCTCTGTCAGAATATGACGACGCAATACACCGTTCGCTTTGACCCACTTATGAAAGCGACGAGACCAAGCAGATTTGCCAGTTCCGTAGTTACGCATCATCGTACTGAAAATGGGATAGTCTTCCGTAAGAACGACCGATGTTGCATGCGCCCAATTTTCGAAGAGTTTATGCTCACGCCACAGAAGGCTCTCGAAGAGTGAGACATCATAGTTTCCCAAGCGGCTCCACAATACAAGGAGGTGACTAGGCGCGACCACACTGATCGGATCGATCTGCAGACACCCAATATCGCGAACAACATCAAGAATGTCGGACGCGCCTATGGAAAGACGCGGACCAGCCAATCTTTGACGTGTGACCGCCAGACGACGCGCCACCGTTAGAGAGAGAACTCGTTGGGTAGTTGGTGGCAGAGTTTGCTTGGAGACAACGGAACGCCGCTTCACTTCGAAATGACACTCCTTTTCTACTCCTTCCCATAGACTATTTCTCCATCTTGCATCGTCAGGGCGACTTTGATCTCTTTGATCCGCTCGGAGTTTTGGTATGGATCTTCAGATAGAACAACCATGTCAGCGAGTTTTCCAACTTCGATTGAGCCCTTGAGATCCTCTTCAAATGATGCGATTGCAGCGTTAATTGTGTAGCACTTGATTGCTTCATGAACTGAGATTCTCTGAGACTCCATAGGAGCGTTCACTGCCCAGTGGATCCCATAAAGAGGAGAGAATGGCATGCAATCGGAGCCGAACGCTATTACACCGCCTTCATCGATTATCTTTCTGTAAGGATTGTTCTGCTGAACCCACTGTCTTCCGAGTCTCTTTTCATACATGTCTCCTGGAAGACCCCACTCCCCAATGAAATTGGGTTGCATTGAAGGCACCACACCAAGCTTAACGGCTCTCATTATCTGTTCCTTGGTGACTAGTTCCATGTGCTCAATTCTGTGCCTGTGGTCCTTCCTAGGAAATGTCATAAGTGCTTTTTCTATTGCATCTAGGACTAAGGTAATTGCCCTGTCTCCTATAGCATGAATCGCGGTCTGGATACCGTTCTTATGAGCCTTGGCAACTATCTCTTCCAGTTTGCCTTCTTCGTACATCAGCATTCCATTGTTACCATGCTCATCTGAGAACTCCCCATTCAAAGCCGCCGTCCTCGACCCGATTGATCCATCAGCGAAGAGTTTCAGTGCGCCAAGTTTCAGCCAGTGATCTCCGAACCCGGTTGAGAGCCCAAGCTTCAGGACATGATCGAATAGCTCCTCTATGAAGAGTAGGAAGACCCTAATTCTCAACTTACCTTGCTTAAGGGCAGAGGAATAAGCTGAAATCTCCTTGGATGAGACTGTGTCATGAACAGAAGTCACGCCAAGCTCATGGGCGTATCTTGTGGCCTTTTCCAACGCATTTATCAGTGACTTGGGATCGCTTGGAGCAAGGGCTTTGACGTACTCTGCAGCTTCTTCTTTCAGTACCCCCGAAGGTTCTCCTTGTTGATCGATTTCCACTCCTTGCTTGTCTTCAGGTATTCTTGCGAGTTTCAGCATAGCTGAGTTGACTGAGATCATGTGCCCGTCTACTCTTACAAGGGCGACTGGATGATCTATTGTGATAGCATCCAAGTCTCTCTTGTTAATGTAGCGGTTCTCAGGCCACTTGCTTTCATCCCAATTGTACCCAGAAATCAAGCCACCCCTGGGTATCTTGGAGACACGCTTTCTAACCTCTTCCACCGCTTCGGACAAGGACTTGGCTTCCCTCAAGTTGACCATATCAAACATTAGCCCCATCTGAATGAAATGGGTGTGAGCGTCTATGAAGCCTGGTAATAGCACTTTGCCTTTCAAATCTACCACGCGCTTCGCATTCTCTACAAGCATCCTAGCCTCCTTATTTGAACCAACAAAGAAGATTTTGTTTCCAGATACGGCAACTGCCTCAGCACGAGTATCGACGTCATCGAATGTTATTACTCTCCCGTTCAAGAGAACCAGGTCTGCTCGTTGTGTGCTCAATTTCTTAATGACCTCCAAGTCAGCCAGCTATATTCTTAGGTAGACTTATCGATGATCGAACAGTCTAAGACTCTGAGCCTCTTTATTGCATCCAATCGCTCTCTCTCACCCATCTTAGCTTTGTTGATTGTGTGCTCGAGGATTTGAGTTGCTTCATCCATAGCTTTTCTCTCAACAGGAAACGGTACTCCATCTTTCCCGCCAAAGGCGAAACTGAATTTCACTGGATCTCGCCAACTTGGTTTTTCGCCGTAGAGTAGTTCTGATATTAATGCTAGTCCTCGGACTGTCGCGGCTCCAACTCCTCTAACACTTATTAGGGACTCGTAATTCTCAGGATGGATGTCGTAGACCTCTTTTAAAGCATCCCAATTCATTCTCGTGGGCAGAAGACGGTAATGGGTAACGCCTCCCGCAGCTTCCCTGACATCCCTTCCAATCCATCGTTCCAGGTTTATTCGCGCCTCGCTGAACGACTTGATTTCAGAGTAGGCCTTCATGATCCTTGGGACGCCTTCACTGACCAGATTGGTGCAAGTGCTCCTGCAGCTTTCGCTCAGCCTTGACGTCATGTCTAGGACAGTGTCCCCATGATTTCTCGCGCAGACGATCCCTGTGTGGGGCTCTTCAACAAAGCTCTTGACGTTCGTTGACAGCCAGTGGTACCTTCTTGTCATCCGTATCTCGGTGTTCATTCCCTGCTGTATGACCGCCCATTTACCATCTTCAGTTGCGAAGAGCGTGTGATGGTAAAGACTATAACCATCTTGGATTGCAGCGTTGTCAACTTTGGCTGCCATCCTGCTTGCATACTTCACGCGGGAGATATCTTCAGGGGAAAAGTCAAAGAACTTGGGTGTTGACTCCTCAATTTCACGCTGAGTCCCAGTGGACTTCCTGCCCTTACCGCCGCAGACAACCAATCCATGTTTCTCTGGTTTCAAGACGGTTTTCAGGACTCCACATGTTACAGTAGTTGTTCCGCTTGAATCCCAGTCATATCCGAGAACACACGACAAAGCTTGGAACCAGAGAGGATCCGAGAGCCTGGCAAGCAACTTCTCAGCTCCGAACTCGTCGACAAAGACATCCAGAATCACATCAGCTAACCTGATCATTCGCCTAACAAGCCAGCTCGGAGCTGAACCTCCGTGAAGCCTCAGATCAGCTACTCCTGTCCTCGCCATTCCATCCATGGAAAACACAGCTCTCCAAGTGAAAGACGTAGTCAGGAAAAGTTAAAAAACTGTCCATATACTGAAC
>JAHPYV010000141.1 GCA_019058495.1 Promethearchaeati archaeon | reverse complement strand
GAGCTGAGAAGGCGATTTGCTTTGATTAATGTCGGGTTTCTTCATCTACTAAACCTCTTTGTTTGGTTTCTATCTAATCTACCCACTCCCGTTCTCTCCTCCCAACTCACTCTGAATTCTACTGAGCACAAGTACCTGTTCATTGTTATAAATTTATACGAAGATAGTCGTATGATAGTAGATTATTATCATTGACGACTACATCTCGGTCAATTCTCGGTTACTTTCATGTAGATTCTTTGGTCATTCTCAGTTCGCTCTTAGGCTGTGGCTTCGCATCAGATGCAATGAGGGAGATGCTCATCTGATGTCGATCCGCAAAAATTCCACAGGACGACCTAAGAGTGAACATTGAAGGAGAAAACAAGAGAGGATCCAGCGGTCTTGCTCTTCAAAGTCGAGTCTCAGTATATCGAGGTAACCACGGTTTATAAGAGTCTCAGCCAGATATAATCATTGAGGTCTAAATGATGTCTACGATTAAAGTTGAAGACGAAACGATGGCTGATATCGAGAAGGTAAAGGACGAACTCTGCACTCAGCTCATGCTCAAGAACGTAAGCAAAGATAGAGTCGTTAGGGAACTCCTTATGGTATATCGGCAGAGCCACCCAGAGCCGCCTAAACCTGAACCAGAAGAGAGATCGAAAAGGTCTAAGTCGAAGAAGAGAACAGGTAAGCCGCATTTAGAGTTTCCTTCGTCGAGTCAGTGAGAAAGTACGTCTGCTTTTTCGGGTATCAGAGGATAAAACTAGATCAGATAGATATCTATCTCTTAAGCCGACTTATGTGCATCTTTAGCGCGCGTTCAGTTACGACGTTTGCTTTCCGCGTTAGAATTACCATCTTGTTGGTCTCAGCGTGGATTCTGTGATGTGTGCGTGGCATGCTGGGCAGTAGTCCCGTGTGCGTAACCATTCAAGCATGTGTATGCTGTGGGCTTTCCCTCCGCACGAGGGGCAGTCAAGGAGTGCGTCTCCCTTGTTGAAGCTCTGGTGACATACAATGCATCTTTGAGACGCTGGACTGCTAGTATTGTATTCTCCTTTGTCCCTGCCCTTCGTAGTTGTCTCTTCGGCGTTCAGTAAGATCTTCTTAATCTCTTCTACGAATTGGTTCTCCGCGCCGTAATCGAGTCCGAGCATACCCGAACGCCCACCACCAGCAATGATGTTCACGAGAAACTCGCCTCCTCTGGTGGCTTCGATGAGAACGACTCCCAGCGCATTAGAATTAACTCTAAAATAGTATTTCTCTATGACTATGAGTCTTGAGTCTCCTGATTGAGAGACAACTTCGGAGCATTCACTGTACTTGTCCTTCAAGGCGGCTGCCAATGCATCTAGACTCATTGCGTGAATGGTCAGAGAATCAGATTTCATGATAAATTATGCCTCGCCCTGGATTAATAAGTCTATCAGATCAGGACGTCTCCCCAATCCTGAACCACGTTCGTTAGACTCTATGGCGATAGGAGGGACGACGAGGGCGTAGTTGTTGGATTCTAAGCCCTATATATAAGGCTGTGCTGATACCCGATTGAAACTGCTCAGTCTGGTTTGAACTTGGATAGGTTCTATCTTTGAGGTGATTTGTTTGTTGGGCTTCGCTGAGAGGGCAAGGGTTTTCGTCTTGGTTGTGATGGTGGTTTGCGACCTGCTTCTGCTTGTGCCTGGCGCTTTGGAGTTGTTGTTTCCTCATTGGCCTAATCTGATGAGGCTGCTCTGCTATGGCGGGTCTTTCTCTTCGCTGATATTTCTCGTGTTCACTGTTGTTTGCCCCGGGCGGTGGTCAGAAATTGCCTGTGAGTTGAATTTTGAGAGTGAACGGTTTGCGGTTGATACGGTGAGTTGTCTTGTGTGTTCTGGTTGTGGGCGCGTGTGGAGTAGGATTTGGTTGAGGGGAGACTGCGTCGGGAAAGTAGTTGACAGGTGCCTCTTATGCGGAAGTGAGTATCGCGTGAAATCTATCTACTCGCGTGAGCCGAGGCAGAACACTGAATAGATCAAAACACGAAATCTTGAAATCATTCCTTGGCTTTCGGATTCCTGCATGGAGCTGAGCCGGTCACCCTAGCTCCCGCTTGAGACCAGTGCACGCTCTTGGAGAACAGTGCAAGGGTAACTGCGATGACCTCCCACTCCACAGCACACAACAACGCTAAATAGCGCCTCGCACATGGTACTTCCACCGCAATTATGCGGAATGAAGAAGGAGGGGAAAGGAACAAGCATGAAAGTTGTTGCGTACTGGGAGCTAAATCCCGACATGGACGCCTCAGACATCGCTAAGACAGCGGAGACGCTCATCAAGAAAGGACTTTACCCAGCAAAGGGAGTGAAACAAACGGCATTCTACCTTACCACAGACCACTGGGGAATAACAATCAATGACGTCGAAAATGAGGAAGCTGCCATCACCAATGTGAATACGTGGAGAATCGCGAAGCCAGGGATCTTCAAGTTGTACAAGCTTGCTGTGGCAATGGAAGCTAAGGATGCGATACCTGTTGTTTTGGCGCTCAGTAAGAGAATAAAGGGAGAGAAGTAGAGACCATCGTCTGAAGTCAGCTTGGCTGAATCTCTCCCCCTTTTTTCTCTTCTTTTTTTATCGTGCGCAGTGTTTAACTACTGCCCTTCTGGTGGATCTGGAATGGAAGATTTAAGAAGATGGCAAGGCACAAGTGAAATAGCTGTTGGGTAGCGGGATGGCTGCCAGAACCATAACCTTTGGGATGCTGTGTCTTGATAGGTAGGGAGAGATCGAAAAGATACCCAAGATCAAAATTGAAGCAAGCAAAGCGAAGAAGGGAAACAAGAAGGGGAGTGAGATACGAAAAAGAACATGGAGATAGCGCACGCACAAGTCAGAAGTGAACGATGATGGGAAAAGATGATGATCAGAAGAAAGAAGATGAATTAAAGGCGTTAAAGAAGAAAAGAATGCAGGTTAAGAAGCCTAAAGAGTTTGAGAAACTCAATAGGCAAATTAAATCATTAGAGGAACAGATTACAAAGGAAAAATCAAAGAAGAGTGATGAATCCTAACCATACCTAAGTCGTGCTCTGAAAATAGAGTGGGAGAACAGTGCAAGGGTAACTGCGATGAATCTGACGTCTTGGTAACGAGGCTAGTCAGGAATTGGTGGTGCATATGCTTCATTTCATGTTTGGCGTGAATAGGCCTAAGATGTTGCCGAAGATATCTTTGAATGTGGCACTCCATCCAAACTGAGGAATCTCTATCTTTTTTGTTACGCTTTTGCCGCCGGCTTTCTCGATTTCTTTTAGTTTCTTTTCGATGTCATCAGTTCTAATGTACGGCAAGCATCCGCCAGTTACTATCTTGTCGACCTTGTTGAAGCCTCCGTTGGGTAGTGGGGTGCCCGTGTCGAAAAGTGCGTAGTTCATTTCTGGTATGACATCAACGTTCCATCCAAACACTTTGGAATAGAAGCTCTTTGCCTTGTTGAGGTCAGTTACCGGTATCTCCATATGTATTATAGGATCTCCCATGTTCTCTCCTTCCTGGTAATTCTGAGTGGTGAGACAGTATTGGCGTATTTTTCTTTGTTTAGGCGGAAAAACTAATCCTAAGGATTTCTTGTGACAGGTTTGAGAAGTTGTTTTTCCTTCATTTTGTTTGGCTTTGGTACCACTACTCTCTGGTTAGATACTTGCCTCTCTGAGAATAACCAATAAGGCTGAGTCGAACCTGAGAACCGAGGAAATAGAAAACCTTCCCGCATGGCGTGACTATACAGTTAAGATTTATATAAGCGCGCGCAGCGTTCTTGTTTGATTCTTATCATGACGCCAGTGTGATAAGTATAGGAAGCAGAGACATGTAGAAATAGGTAGCAAGACTTATTATTTGAGTCAGGAAATCAATGTTATCAAGCTGTTGATAGGGGAGTGTTGCCCTGATGGATGTTGAGAGTGCAAAGGGAAGGCTGAAAGAACTTCTGCCTTATCTCAAGAAGAGGTTCAGGGTGAAGTCCATTGGTGTTTTTGGCTCATATGTGAGAGGAGAGCAGAAGGAGGGGAGCGACCTGGACGTACTGGTTGAATTTGAAGAGGACGCGAAGCTAAGTCTATTGGACGTGGCTGGCTTAGAGATTGAGCTTGGCGACTTGCTTGGTGTGAAGGTGGACCTGGTGGAAAAGAGGGATCTGAAACCCTACATTGGGGAGCACATCCTAAGCGAGGTTATCTACGTATGAAAGGTAGAAGAGACTACAAAGATGCACTCCTCGACATAATGAACGCCATCAAGGATATCAACGGCTTCACCGAGCGGATGGACTTCCAATCCTTCGCCCGCAGCAAAGACAAGCTCTATGCCACAGTCTACTGCTTGCTAGTCATAGGTGAGGCGGCAAAGAGCATCCCTGAGGAGATAAGGGAAAAGCACCTCGAAATGCCGTGGCGCAGAATTGCCGGTATGAGAGATAGACTCATCCACGGATACTTCACCGTTGACTTCGAGAGGGTCTGGGAGACAGCAAGACGAGATTTGCCACCTCTGATGAAGCTCGTTGCCAATATCCTGAAGGAGTCATGAGCACCGAATTCATGGATCGAGGGTATCAGCGCTAGATCCGGGCATGTCTGCATCTAACAGGAACCTTGGCTTAGGCATATTCCCTTACTTCCTCTTTTGCCACGATCTTCGCCGCGTACTCGATTGTAGCGAGTACGTCTTCCCTTGTTATACCGTGCTCGCTGGCAACTTCTTCCATACTCATTCCGCCAGCCAAGGATCCGAGGACTATCTCTACAGGCACTCTTGTTCCCCTTATCACAGGTTTACCGTGCCTAACTTCAGGATCGATTGTAATCAGGTTTTAAAACATCTTTGCTACATCTCTCTTGCAGTAATAGGTACATCCTTTGAACATAAGTTTTCAACCTATTAGGGTGGTTTTATGTAGAGCCCTTATCAGCGAACACTTGCTCTCGAAGCTCTTGAAAGTAGAAGGCTTCGCCTTGTTTGAATTCCATGATGAGGTAGCTCTATATTATCCTGCTTCTTTAAGCAACTTTAAGGTTCTTAGCATCATCGATCGCCTTTGATCTCTGCTGCAAAGTTCTCAGGCTTTCAGTGTTAGCTTTCCACTCTATGTAATCATCCCACTCCTCGAAGTTCTTCTGTCCCTCTCCGCTTTTCACTCTCTAGTAGCCCGCGCTGCAATGAGCATAATCACCTTTGCAGGTCCAAGCGCGGGTGTTTCTTCTTTTTGACTAAGGTTTCAGGAATTCGGTTAAGAATCGGGAGGCTCGCCCAAAGGAATAGAGAGGACGCCACAAAAATCCAAAAGATACCAAGCTTATCAGCCATCACACTGGAAATGTAGCCGCCGACGGCAGTGCCCAGGGCACTGGTAATGCCGATCAAACCAAAGAATCTTCCGCGGGCTTCCTTCGGTAAGATATCCTGTTGCCATACTGTTACTGCGGTGATCCCTCCCCAATAGAAGGGAAAGAAGACTGCGAATCCAAGCATGAGAAGGACGATAACTCCATTTGAAAGAGCAATGATCCAGGAACCAAACGGAGCAAAAACAAATCCAACAATAGTCACCCATTTTCGGCCGATTTTGTCTATTGATTTTCCGAGGAAATAGATTCCTACGCCCATGATGGCCAATGCAATTGGGCCATAGATCGCGACTTGCGTTAATTCCAAGTTGATCGACCCGACGAAGTTGAAAAGATTCAAGAAAATCGCATTACCCGCCGCGGAAATAAAGAAATTGGCGAAAAACAATTTAAAAAAGTCTTTTTGCTTCTTCAATTCTTGCCAGTCGAGGGTCTTCTTGAGGTCTTTAACCCATCCAACAGCGGGCTCAGGGACTGGAGGTTCTCGCACCAAGATGAACACCACAACCCCCATGATAGCCAAAACAATTGCCCCAAATTGAATTATCACTGCCTCACCCGAGAAACTACCTCCGCTGCCTAGCAGCGAAATTAGTGAGGGAATCCACACAATTGCGGATCCAACGGGGGTCATCACCGTGAGAAGCGTGTTCACCCGACCACGTTTCTCTAGCGGAATTAAGTCCGGCGTAAGGCTGTTTGAGATACGGATGAGACTGCTTGTAATCGCGATCAGAATGCCTCCATCGACAAGAAGCCAGAGAAAATCCGTACTCATAACAAAAAGAAATGTTAGTAGTGCCGTAGACACCATTCCTATGAAAATCAGCGGCACTCGCCTCCCGAACCGGGTGCGCAAATTATCAGAAATGGCCCCGAAGACTATGTAACATACCATGCCCAAAACGGAAAAAACCGAGTTGATAATCCCAGCAACTGCGTAAGGAAATCCGGCCTCGAAATGCACAATTGTACTGAAAAAAGTGCCCGAAATCTCCGTGAATAACTGGCCACCGATGGCAATAATGCACAATGCAAATATCCAACGTCGTAAGACACGGTGTGCTTCTATCGGGGAGGTTTTTGATATCGCTTTCCTAGACAACGAACTTACACCTGGCGATGTTTCCGACTTGAATTCGGTTAGCGCGCGCCGTAGTATGCTCTCGAGGCAGTATACTGTGAGCTTGGCTTTCTCAGGACAATGTTTGCCGAGCTCGCATTGTCTACATAGTTCTTCCAACTCTGTGTCTTTTATGTCAAGTGTTCCGTTTTCCTCGTGTAGCTGGTATAGGAGCTTGAGGTATTTCCCTTCAGCTATTCTGGGCACCTCATATCGCCTGCCGAGTTCAAACCATTCGTAGATCCCTTTGTCGCCTTTAGATGAGTTGCATTTCTTGCATGCTACTACGGCGTTGTCGGGGATGTCTGGTCCCCCCTTGTTCTTGGGTATAAGGTGGTCCACTGAGAGGTTTTCCGTGGAGCCGCAGTAGATGCACTGGTTGGGTTTCTCTCTTTCTTTTATGTATTCTCCGATTGATGTGCTTCACCCTATTTCGCCGCTTTGGAGTTTCTTGTATCTGTCCATAACGAAGGCGAACTGCTTTTTCCCGAATCCGGCGGATTCGGAGATTATTTTGGCGTACTGCCAGTAGATCAAGTCGCGAATGGTTTTGATGGCTTTAGGAGGCATTCCCGTACACCCTCCATCAATAGAATTCTGTCGTGTGCATATGAGCGTTGACTGGAACTCCGGCCCTTCATTACTCGATATCGGCATTTCTCTTTCCTGTGTTATTGTAGGTTAGCGTATTGCATTAGATTTTTCGGAGTGAGTGGATATCTAAGAATAGGTTGCGTAGTTTCGGCTCGGAGAAACTGATTATCTCTCTCATTGTCTCCTGGTCGATTTCATCGAGATTGTCCCTGATTGAGATAAGATTGGCTCCAACCTCAATTAGGGTGCTCGTCTAATGGATTGGCGATACTGGGTGTTAGGTCGGGAACCTTTACTTGGTGAGCGTATAACGTGCAAAGGACCAAGATCATGCAATCTTCTATGAAGTTATGTACTGTTGGAAACGGTAGGAATTAATATAGGTTTATGAAGGTATACGCTATTGACGTAGTGTGGTCGAAGCGATTCTTAGAGGATCGGAAAGGGAAATGGTGTATAGAGTTTTCCTGAGTCATAGTACGCGGGATCAGGGACTTGTAGTGTCGTTGGCAAATCTGTTGACAAAGCTTGGGATAGAAGTATCTGTAGCGGAGTGGTACTTGAC
>JAHPYV010000140.1 GCA_019058495.1 Promethearchaeati archaeon | reverse complement strand
TAACAGATCATTATGCAAAATCCTTATATAATGCCGAGTGCAATAAATCGAAGACTTTTCTGACAGCTCTATCGCGTACAAGAGGTTACTCCATATGTAGGAGGTGGATATACACGACCGCTGCAACGGAATGTGTAGTTACTGAAGAGTTCAAAGTCTGCACAAAGTGCAATCGCACATTGCCTCTCAGTTGTTTCAAGAAAAAAGGGATGACCTGTTACTCATGGTGTGTCGATTGCCAATTTGAGTACCTCGAGAAATATCGGAAAGAACATCCCTAAACGACTGAGTCATGTAATGGACTCTTTAGCCTTGGTGGGGGTAAAGAGATTCATAAAACACATCAGTGCCTTTCTTTTATCCCACTTGGGGAGGCAAAGGCAATAACCCAATTGAGCGCTCAATCATCTACCCCCTACCGCAAGGCAAACGCAGAATCACGGTCCATGCAAAGATCGAGACAAATAGGAGGACTGAGATAAATGGCTCATGACATAGGAAATACTGTGACTGACGTGGCTTACCCACTAGTCTTCAAGATCCCAGAGAGGCTACAATCGAAACGAAGACGAAAGGCAAGGACGCACATCAGAAAACTACCTCATAAAGAAGCCTTGAAACTCGAACGCAAGCAATACAACAAGAATAAGAGCAAACACGAGAGATGGTGAGACACATACGGTCCCGCCTTCCCTCGCCGATTTAACCAACTTGTTAACAAGGGATCTCTATCGCTAGAAGATGCATACAACTGCTCTTCTCATCTTGTGGCAGCAGAGAATGTCTCCGAAAGTCTCCTCACAACCTTTTCAAATAGCTCTTCTATGTTCTGGCCGGTCTTTGCGGATGTCTCAATGAAGTCAGCTCCGAGGTCATCTGCAAGCCTCTTTCCGGATTGAAATTGAACAACTGCACGCAAATCAGTCTTATTGCCAATCAGGATGACTGGCGTTTTCTTCCCTATGATGTTAATGAGATCATCGTGCCATGATACAACATTTTCAAAGGTCCCAGGTCTTGTGACATCGTAGACTATGAATGCCGCCTTCGTACCATTGTAGTACTGCTGTCGCACCTTACTGAACGCCTCTTGAGCAGCGATATCCCAAATCATTAGCGTGATCTCCTTTCCGTCAACAGTGTATTCTCTTGAAGTTATGTTGGCCCCCAACGAAGGAATGTAGTTTTCCCTGAACGTCGAGGTAACGTGCCTGGCCACTATGCTAGTTTTGCCTACCGCAGCGTCCCCCAGAAAGATAATCTTAAAGTTATACTTCTTTGAAGCAGGCGTCACCGAATTTTAACCTCCTAAATACTCTATTTACATCTTCTGGAAACACGCGGCGTCTTTTGTTTTGCCCCAACTGGAGGCAGTTGCACAGAAGAACATTATGATCGTTCTGATACTTAATGTCAACGGATTGACTACCAAGAAACTTGACCCAAACCTCTCTACATGGTTTGCGATCGCGATTGAAAGAAAACGCTTATCTGAAGGTAGCATGACCGTCTAGTACAATTACCAGAACCATTTCGTGTGTCCGCGGAAACGGTAAAGAAGAAAATGATCTATGGCTATGTTCTTGGGACAAAAGACGGACTGTTGATTCGTGACAAGTTCTACGGCGATGATACGAAAAGTCCAATAGGGAATAAGATTCGTAACGGAGTATACCTGACTACCGATCTGGAGTTGATTGTCCCTTGGATGACAATACAATCAAGTTCAGAGTAATGCCCACATTGTTTTGGCTTATCCTTCTCATGTTTGCTGGGGCGAAAGCCGTTTCCTTGGCCATCGAGGGCGCATTTGGAATAACCGTTGCACAGATAGCGATCAGTGCCTTTCTGGATCCAGTCACTCTGATTGCGGTCATAATACTGTACTTCATTTTCTTCTTCTTAGCTTACCTGACAAGGTCACATGTGGTGGCGAGCTTCCTCTTTGCAAGCCTGTTCGCAATTGTATGCGGAGCCGGGCTTTTTAGCACCGTCTTCTACGTGGCTGACATCATTGGCGCGGATCTTGTGCCTGAAGCTCTCTTCCTATCAGCAGGCGCATTCCTCATCGCCATGATATGGGAATGGGTCACCAAAAGAGACTTATCCAACTTGGGCTTCTGGCTTTTCTTATTCCTAGTGGTAGCGGTACTGTGGACCGTAACTGAAATGTTCTACCCGCTGACCATACTCAGAATCGCCATCGACTTCAGTGTGGTGCTGCTCTTCACCGTCTTGGTCGCCTACGACACCTACAGAGCTAGACAACAGATCAGCAATGACCAATGGATGTTGGCTGCACTTAACTTCTTCATTGACTTCATAAACATTTTGATCAGGATACTCATCCTGCTCATCGAAACCAGATCCAGCAAATAGACAGCGCCTCACAGAGTGTAATGCATCAGTGGAGGCGTGTGCAATGGAGGAGATCAGAGATGCAAAATTGTCCTAAATGTGGCAGACGAGTGCAAGATGATGACAGCTTCTGCAGATTCTGCGGCGCGCGTCTGAGCTATACGAGCAAACAGACAGAAGCGATCCCGACTTCTTCTGATGACGAAATCAAGAACATCATCATCAGAAGGCTTGACGGCATCAAAAACAGAGACGAATACACCGTGAGAAGCATCATCGACTCAGAAAGGTATACGAAATTTGACGATTGGCCTCCGTATAGTCGACAGGACGCTGATACCAGCCTCAAGAATGAGTTTGGGGCATTCCAAGTCCTGTCAAACTACGATTATGATCTAACAAATTTCAAAGCAGACCTAGCAGGCAACGTGGCTATCGCAACCTTTCATCTCCACTACACGGGGGAAATGAGGAATCAATCATTCGAAGTCAACTCCAGAGTCACCACCGTCTTGCTGAAGCAAGATGCAGAATGGAAGATAATTCACGAGCATTACTCCAGAATGGGACAGCAACAACAAGGCGGTTCACAGCAGCCTCAGCGCAGACGGCGGCGCCCCTGGTTCTAAGTTGACAGCCATTGAATTTGCTGGGTTCCGAGCTCGCCGCTATCATTTGTCTTATTAGTGCCCGCCCGGAAAACGAATATAAGCAGTGCCGTATCTAGTGCAGCCACGGACAAAAATCCCCAGATTTAGGAAAAAGGGGACAACTGGAATTTTGAGGATGGTGAGTCTAAAAAAAATGATCGACAAAACGTTCAGCGTGGCCGTTATGGTTACCGACCCAAACAAGTCTGCAAAATGGCTTGAGGAGAAGCTAGGATTCGAGACATCAGCCAAGGCGCATTGGGTCACAGCATGGCCCAAAGGTAGCCAGTGGAAACTACACCTCTGCCAAGGAAAACTAGAACCAGGAAACACCGGGATCGCATTCTATTCGCAGGACGTCGAGAAGACGGCAGCTGAGATGAAGAAAAAGGGAGTCAAGTTCAGCATGGACGTTACGAAGCGTGGTCCCAGCACCATGGCCATGTTCGAGGATGCTGACGGCAACGTATTCTGGCTGAGACAGGGCGAGCCATGAACTCCCGTGTGGGTGCGAAATGCAGAGAGTAAATGAATTGACACGAATTGCGGAGAAATCAGAGCACGGATTCCTGGAAATACAGAAGCAAGCTGAGAACCTTGCAGGAGAAAGTACGATTGAGGACTCCTTGAGCATTTCAAAGGAGCTATTCTCTTCTAAGGGTCACCAAGCGAGATGCCTTGCGACTTTTGTTTTGGGGTTCGTTGCCGCAAGATCAAACGCGGCTCTGGATTTCTTAAGGAAAACTGTTAGCAAAGATAAGGATTGGCGAGTCCAAGAAATACTAGCAAAAGCGTTTGACAGATACTGCTCAGACACTGGTTACCAGAAATCCTTGCCAGTAATAGAAAAATGGCTGAGAAACGGAAACCCAAATATCAGAAGAGCTGTGACCGAAGGGCTAAGAATCTGGACAGGCAGAGAATACTTCAAAGAGAACCCTGAAGTTGCCGTAAGACTGTTAAGCCAACTGAAGAACGATGAAAGCGACTACGTCAGGAGATCTGTCGGGAATGCTCTACGAGACATCAGCAAGAAACACAAGAATCTGATAAAATCCGAACTCGAAACATGGAACATCTCAGACAAGAAAATCGAACAAACGTACAAACTAGCCAGCAAGTTCATAAACCTGAAAAAGCAGGCAAAATGAAGGACTATGCCAATTCCTTGTCCTTGATGCAAACTTATTTTCCATCTATTATCTCGTATCCTACGGCATTTCCTTCTTTATCGTAGACTGCTATCTGCTCCTCAGAATCATATGGATATGCCGTTATAACCAATATTCTGCCGTAGAAGTTGTTTAGATCTCCCACCGATGGTCGGAGAACCCCAGAAGGGTGGGAGTGTGCCGTACCCATCATGGACAAATCCATTGGAAGCATATGTAAAGGAAAACTTGAGAAGCCATGTCCATGAGTCGCTAAGGGAGGTATAACAACCTCGTTAACACGAATTTCCTTCTTATCCATCGTTCCTCTCAGCAGCAGGATTCCCTCTCTAGGATAGTTGATCTTCGCGTAGGTCAGAATACTATCAATAACCGAACGATTGACCAAGACAATCTTGCCCGTTCAGATCACACACCTGTTATTTTCAAGAAACTAGAGTGCGATACTCCATTTCCGCCTAGCGCGGGCGCGCTTGATTAATTCTCCTAACCCCAAATAAAGCAAGACGTCGAGACTAAGAACGAATAAGAAAACTAGCAACCCATTCATCGGCTTGTTGAAGTCTACACCCATATAAATAACTAGGAAGAAGATGATCAAACCCAGAAATATGAATGCCAGCAGACCAAGCGAGGCGCGCGCACTCGCGCCCGGCGAGTATGTTGGATACGCCATTCTTAAACCCCGCCTAAGCCAGAGTTGTTCATCTCGTGCATTTGGATTACTCGATCCACCATCGCAATTGTGAAGAGATAGTGAAAAGCGATTACCGAAGCTACCGGCTCGAAGGAATCACTAGTTATTTCTTGACCTTTATGACGACCTTCCCCCGTGCCTTTCCTTGCTGTTGATAGTCGAGTGCTTCACGCGCTTGCTCCAGAGGAAATACTTTGTCAACGTGCACTTTGATAACACCCTTCTCTACAAGTTCAGTTAATTTGGTCAAGCGTTCGCTGGTCACCTGCGTGAATTGTCCGACCGCCTTTACTACGTATCGTTTCATCAGATCGGAATTAGGCTGCTCCAACATGGAAACGATTATTCCGCCTTTCTTGAGTACTCTGTAAGATCTCGTGTACGTCTCGCCGCCAACAGTATCATAGACCGCATCATAATCATGTATTATATCTTCGAAAGACTGTTTCTTGTAATCTACTGCTTCATCTGCTCCCAGCTCCTTAATGTACTGAATATCTTTCTCGCTTGCTGTTGTCGCCACATACGCTCCCAGATGCTTAGCGAGCTGGATCGCTATAGTTCCAATGCCGCCCGCCCCACCATGAATGAGTATCCTCCTGCCTTTGGAGAGACCCATATGCTCTGTGAGCGCTTGCAAGGCGCTTACACCTGTAAGGGGCAATGCAGCTGCCTCAACATGATTGACGTTCTTAGGCTTGCGAGACGTGACTTTCGCATCCACAGAGATGAAATCGGCAAATGAACCCGATCCGCTGACTGGCGAGCCATCCCTCCCATATACTTCGTCGCCTTTCTTGAAAGCAAAAACTCCAGCTCCAACTCCTTCAACAATTCCCGAGAAGTCTCCTCCTAGGGTCGCTGGAAACTGCAGAGGCGACATCTTCGCCATATATCCCTCGCGGATTTTCCAATCGACTGGATTGACCCCAGCCGCGTACACCTCGACCAACACCCTCCCAACCGGCACAGTGGGCTTAGGTGCGTTCTTATTAACCTCTACAACCCCGCTGCCACCATACTTACTGATTTGTGCAGCTCTCATACGTCCAACCTCCTTGCCCGCTCTTAAGCAAACTGTGAACTGCTAATCCCTTAAGGATTTTGGCTTGAGTTTACAAGCTGTTAACGCGCGCTTCTTGGCGTTACAAGAAAATCGATTTAAGCAATCATTAACAATGTTGAATGAGCGCATAATGAAGCAACTATGACAAGTCGGCGTGATGACGAAGAGGATACGTCAAAATATCTCAAGGCTAGGGAAATGATAAAAAAACTTATCAAAACTAACGAAGAATGGAAGCGATTGTTAACTAAAGAGCAATACAAAATACTGAGGGAAAAAGCAACAGAGGTTCCTGGCACATGCGCATTCTCAACAAAGCAGGAAGGAGTTTTTCACTGCGTCGCATGTGATAACCCTTTGTTCATCTCTAGCACGAAGTTTGAGTCAGGAACTGGCTGGCCAAGCTTTTTTGAGCCGTATTCCCCAGAGTCAATAATACTCCGAAAAGACAAAAGCGTGGGAATGACAAGAACAGAAGTTTTATGCGCAAGATGTGAGGGGCATTTGGGACATGTCTTTGATGACGGACCTCCTCCGACATACAAGAGATTCTGCATAAATGGCATCGTCCTAAAATTCGTAAAAGGAGAAAAGAGAAAATGAGAACTGAAGAAGCAACATTTGCCGCAGGATGCTTCTGGCACGTGCAACTCGATTTCTCTGAAACGCCCGGAGTTTTGAAAAGTGTCGCGGGCTACACCGGAGGGAAAGTTGAGAATCCAACTTACGAACAAGTGCATTCTGGAAGAACAGGGCACGTTGAAGCTGTAAAAATAGAGTATGACAAAGACAAAATAAGTTACGACAAGGTGCTAGAGAAATTCTTTGAGATGCACGATCCAACAACTGTAGATAGACAAGGGCCAGATACCGGGTCACAGTACAACTCTGTAATTTTCTACCATAATAAGGAGCAAGAAGAAAAAGCAAGAAAATACAAAGAAAAACTCATTAAGCAAGGAATAAGAGTTGTGACAAGAATAGAAAAAGCAGGCAAGTTCTATCCTGCTGAAGAGTATCACCAGAACTACTTGAAAAAGACAAACCAGAGAACCTGCCCCATCTGATAATGTTCCATCTTAATCAAAATAGCTTTGATTGAGAAATCCCTCGATAATTAAGATATGATGACTTCTCTCAAATTCTCCTCAGAATTTTCCTTTTTTTATTGCGGCGGCGTACACAGGTGAGACGAAATGCGCTATGAAGAAATCCTTGAATACGTTCAAAAACGAGTCGGCGAGGACGACGAGATCCTCAAATGGGTCAACAAAGGATCAGACGAACTAAGAGAAGAAGGAGTCTTCCAGATAGACCCAAGCAGTGGACGATTAATAGAGATAGTTACAAGACTACAATCGCCGAAACGAGTGTTAGAGATCGGTTCAGGAGCTGGCTATAGCGCCCTATGGTTCATGAAAGGAATGCCACCAGATGGAGTCCTTGACGCAATTGAAATAAGCCCAAGAGTTGCGAAGGCATTAGGGGCCACGATAACAAAGGCGGGTTTCGAGGGACGAATCAAAATCCATCTGGGACGGGCCCTAGACGTATTACCTGAGATGAGAGGACCCTATGACATAGTTTTAATCGATGCCGACAAAGAGGGATACCCCCAGTACCTCGAACATGCTATCCGGCTCACCCAACCCGGAAGCATGATCCTAGCACATAACATGTTCATGGAACTCGCGACAATCAAAGGAGAGAAATCCTCGAGGCAACCAGGAAT
>JAHPYV010000139.1 GCA_019058495.1 Promethearchaeati archaeon | reverse complement strand
ACATCTGTGAAGTTCTAACACTTCCTCATCGAGGGCTCGAAGCTGGTCGCCCTCTTGCAGAGCACATCGTGTCAAACCTGGCAAACGAGAAACCTGTGTCAAACATGGTTTACTCCTCAAAAGGCGCCCTCATCGATGAGCTATTTAGAAAAGGCTCAAGCCCACTTGAGGGTGTAAGTGTATTCATGTACAGGACACTGAATGTAAAGGCCGTCCTGGAATCTTCTTTTCCTGAAACTTACCCAGATGATGGAAAACGTCCTGAGGGTCTGTGGGATAATAATGGTGCAATCGCTTTCAGAATAGGAGACGAAGAAATTGTCACAATGAAGTACGATGGCAAGAAGATGTCCGTTATTAAAGGCGAGGAGAGCAGAGAAAAAGTCGTTTTCGCAGATCATGACGCATTCGCGAAACTTCTTTTTGGAGCCATGAGTCTCGAAGAATTGGTGAATGAAGGAAAGGTTAAGTTATCACTTCATGACGTGAAGCCAAACAGAGTCGTCGGGTTTCTTGACACGGCTTATCCGAAGAAACCGATACATACTTGTCCAGCAGATCTCTGGTAAAAACTGTGCGATTCATTCTCGGAATCACATGTGAGATTGAAGAGCTATAGTTTGAATGAATCGAGTTCTCTTTCAAGTGAGAGATGCAGATCCTGCACTGAGTCACGCCGTACCTTTCCACTCTCAATAAGACCATCGGCGACAGCGCTGATCTTGCTCTTACATGCCTCGACTACAAATGAGAACAATGCCATTGTAACGTTCTTCACGGCGATTATCAGAATAAAGTTCTCGCCAGATGGACCACTACACGTTACTGCGAAGCCGTAATAGTTTTTGGGAAGATCAATAGAGACTTCTCTGCTCTTCTTTTTCTCCGCCCCAGGATAACTCTTGGCCGATACGAAACTCGTTAATTCATATATCTTGGCGGCCATCTCTTGGAGCATGCCCACTGGCTCATCAAGAGTGGTGAAAGGTATCTTGAAGATCTTTCCTAAGGGATCTACTGGCGTCGCGATGAAAGTTCCGACTATCACTGGGCGTTCACACCTTTCTTCGCCTTAATCTGCTGCAGAATCCATTCCAACATATCTGGGATCCCCACACCACTCTTCGCGCTGGTCTGAATGGCTTTGCACTCCCTGCCATTTATCGAATCAGATATCCCTAACTTCGAGTTCAACTCCTCGGTCGTAAGCACACTACCCGCGTCCTGCTTATTATATGCGATCAGAATCGGGGTACCTCTCAGGTTATCCATTCTAAGGACACAATTAGCTAGTACTTCCTTCGCCTCACTTGCGGTGGAGCTATCAGATGCATCTACTACATAGACAATTACGTCTGGGTTCCCCACTATTAATGAATCCCAGATACTTCTAAAAGACTTGTGCCCCGAGAGATCACAGTTAACCAGTTTCATGCCCTCAAAGACAAACGATGAGACATTAAGGCCTATAGTCGAGGAGGCAGCAACAAACTCTCCCTGCCTAATTCTCTCAATCAAACTCGACTTCCCAGAAGCCTCTATTCCAAGCCAAACAGCGCTAAACGAAGACTCGACATCCGCAGCCGGAGATGCTTCAACCTTGAGCAAATGCAAACCCTTGCCAGGAACAGCAAGTTCCATAGTTGCAGGTTTAATAGCAGCCACTGGTTCTCCAACCTTGCATTTGACTATCCCTGAAGCTACTTCCTGAATTGTGACTCTTGTTACATAATCTTTTGGCGCGTAACCCGCAATGCGTTGCAGAATGGATTTTATGTCATCCAGATTGGATTTCTCCATCGCCACTTTGAGTCTGGAAATGTCGCCGCTGGATTCTGCTTGCTTTAGTATTTCTTCTTCAATCCCCTGTTTTCTAGGGCGCACCTTCCGTCTTCTCTTGATAACATCTGTGATACATTCGTTAGTCATTACGGTCCCTTACAAGCAAGCGATTACCAGCCAACAGTAGTCCCCTTACTTTCAGCGACTCCAAGGTTTAGCCATGCCCAGAAGGACGGCAAACTTATTTTAACCACGTTGTTAGAATGACTTCTTAAAGTTATGCATACGTGATTAGTCAACATGATTACTCTTTTCGGACAGAATTTCCGCAATTAGAACAAGAAATACGTCGATCCGCCAATATGATCCAGTCGTTTAACGGCTTCTGGCGTTCCTAACGTTTCTCTGATTTTACGCCAGTGAGCGACCGACCAGTACTCATCAAGTGTTCTACCGACTTCACGTCTGCTAAGCCTTTGCAGCCAGATCTAAGCGTTTTAAGCGCGCCAGCTGCATTTCCGTACTTGGCACACTCGACAAGCGGCTTCCCCCTGAGGAAGGCGAAAACGAACCCCGCGTTAAATGCATCTCCTGCACCTGTAGTATCGACAGGCTTAACCTTAAAAGCTGGAACATCAAGACTCAGTTCTCGAGTTGCAACGGTGGATCCTTGTGCGCCACGCTTAATAACAACAGCAGAGGGACCTTTAGCGAGAAGCTTTGACGCAGCTCGACTAATACTCTTCTCACCCGTAATTGCCAAAGCTTCCTCCTCGTTTGGAAAGAAGATGTCAACCCACTGGAGAGCCTCAGCCAAATCCCACCGACCAGTTGGATCCCATCCTGTGTCGAATGAGGTTGTCATTCCTGACTTACGCGCTTTCTTGAGAAGCTGCGGAACCGCAGGCTGAAGAGCCTTAAGAAGCGGGAAAGCGCCTATGTGAAGATGCCTAGCTCCCATTAATGCCCTCTCATCAACATCGCCAATATTCAGGAGTTCGGTTGGGCCCAAGTAGGATATTAGTGCTCTCTCCCCTTCTTTCGTGACGACAGAAACAGTTATGCCAGTTGGAACATCGGGATCAATCTTCACGTAAGTGGTTGAGATTCCAAAAGACTTCATCTCATTAAGAATAAACTTCCCAAAGTAGTCCCCTCCAAGCCTGCCAACAAATCGACACTCTTCACCAAGCTTGGAAATGCCGAAAGCAAAGTAACCAGTTGATCCAGCAGGAGAAACAGTCATCTCGTTGACTAGTATCTCTCTACCCATCTGAGGCTGTGAACTGCCAACCATGGCAATGTCTATGTTAACATCACCTAACGCAACAATAACGTTTCCCATCTTGAGAACCAACATGTTCCGCAGATTGGTCTTCTTCTAGATGTCCCTAGTATATATCCTTTCAAGAAATCTGTCTGGGTAGAGTCTGAATCTGTAGCCAAGAAAAGACATTCGTAATAGACTTCCTGAATAGACTGCAACTGTCAGCAGTCCTGGCCAAGATCCACTTACGATGTCAGGTTGAATCCAAACATGAGAAAACACAAATATACTGATCATCTTGGTCCACAGGGATCATAATATCTTCATATGATTGTTTGACTTCCAGAAGATATAGTTAACCTTTTAATGCAAAAACAGTAATCTGCATAGCTGAAAGTAACTTCACGGAGATCTGGGTTGAAATGGTCACACCATTGATTCTCCCGGCATTCAGCCTTGGAATGAAAGAAGGAACCATACTCAAGTGGTACAAGAAAGAGAAGGACAACGTTGAGAAAGGTGAGATCGTCGTAAAAGTCTTCGGAGAAAAAATGGAAGTCGATCTCGACTCTCCCGCCAAAGGAATTCTTCTTAAGATACTATACGGAGAGAACGTCGATGTCCCAGTATCAACTGTTATTGGTCTGATCGGAGAACCTAATGAGGATATTTCAAGTTACATCTCACAGCTTGGCAAGGTTGTGGGCGCTCCTCCTATAGTTGCCCCGCCGATCGCTCAGCAATCAATAATCACGACATCGGGAGCTCCAGCCAACAGTGCGCCAGGTACAGCGCAGGTTGAAATAACTACTGCGAAAGGTGCCACACTGATAGGTGGACGCGTAAGGGCATCCCCCGCAGCAAGAAGGATTGCAAAAGAGAGACATGTTGATCTCATGGGCGTTCATGGAACGGGTCCAAGCGGGAGAATCATTTCTAAGAATGTGTTGGCATTCTCAGAACTGGGTGGGGCAGGAACAGTCGCTCAACCCGAAGTACCTGCCGTTACTGGACTGAAAGATACGAGGAAAGTGAAGCATGTAACTCCATTGTCGCACACGAGAAGGGTCATCGCTAAGAGAATGTGCCAGAGTGCGAGGACAGCTCCTCATATAACAATCATAATGGAATCTGATATGTCCGAAATAGTGAAGCTCCGCGAGAAACTGATGCCCGAAGTTGAGAAAAGAACTGGAGCAAAGTTGTCATATACGGACATAGTCGTGAAGGCTGTAGCGAAAGCTCTTGAAGAATTTCCCTACGTGAACTCAACGCTGGTGGATGAGAACACTGTGAAAGCTTTCGACGAGATCAACGTAGGCGTCGCAATTGCGGCAAAGGAAGGGCTTCTAGTTCCTGTGGTGCGAGACGCCAACAAACTCTCGATAGCTGAGATAAGTGATAAACTCAACCAGCTCATAGAGAAAGCTCACAAGAACAAACTTACGCCAGAAGAGATGCAAGGCGGAACATTTACGATTACCAGCTTGGGAATGTATGGAGTGGACGTATTCATTCCAATAATCAATCCACCTGAAAGCGGAATACTTGCCATCGGCAGAATAAACAGAAAACCAGTCTGTGACGAAAAGGGGCAGATAGTAGTCAAACCCATGGCTTTCCTAGCCTTAGCTGTAGATCACAGAGTCATTGACGGTGCACCCGCGGCAGAGTTCCTGCAGAGGGTCAAAGAGATATTGGAAGACCCATTTGCACTACGGTACTAGCCAAGCGGTTTGATTCTTCAAAACCCTTTTAGATGGTTCGAATTTCTCTAATTACTTGCCATTTGGAACGAAGCCAGATGGTAATTCTCTTATTACTAGCACAGGGGCTACACTTTAAATTGGAAGGCTGACCTGAATTGGTGACCATGATATCAAGCAATGACAAAGTCAAGCGCCAAGCCTCAGCCAGGAAGCGAAGCGAGCCTCATAGCAAACAGGTTTGGCGGCTTCTCGATGTCGAGTACGATGACCCTTGTCTCAACTTCTCAATCGAAGAAGCCATCATGGAGAAAGTCGCTGGAGGAGAAAGCCCAAACACGATAAGATTCTGGAGAAATCCAAACATCACCGTTGTAGTCGGGAAATACCAGATCCCTGAGCTTGAGGTGAACAGAGAAGCTATCAAGAGGTATTCGGGTATAGTCGTTAGAAGATTCACCGGCGGAGGAACAGTCTACAACGACAGCGGCAATCTAAACTACTCAATATCAGTGAAACGTGAGAATCCTCTTATTCCGTCCGCGGTGGCAGACATCGCTCCAACATTGTGCAAAGGTGTGGTTGAAGGACTGAGGATATTGGGGTTAAACGCCGAACTCAAATCTGAGGAAGGTCTATATATACAAGTCGATGGAAAGAAGGTCTCTGGTACAGCTGGAAAAGTAAAGCGAAACGTAGTCTTCGTTCACGGAACACTCCTAGTCAACTCAGACTTGCCAAAACTCAGAGAAATGCTCGACGTGTCACCCTATCCCCAGAATGCTCAGCTCAAACGCTTCGTCAAGAGTGTCAGAAGAGAGGTAACAAGTATCGAAACGAAACTTGACAAGAGAATAGAACTGAACGATGTCAAAGAAGCACTTGAGAAAGGGTTCAGTAAGGAGCTGGCCATAGAACTTCGACAAGGAGAACTCTCACAATTGGAACTGAAGTTGGCAGAGGAGATTTACGCAAAGAATCACGATCTTATGATTATTGACCTGCCTTGACTTCACAAAGCAGCGCCAACAGCGAACACTTTATTATAGTAATCTGATTTTAATTGAAGCTATCATCATACCTATCTCTATAGAACCAACAGAAAGAAGAGGTGTACCTAAGCGATGCCTGAACAAGTTGAAGAAATCCTCAAGGATTTTGAAACGTATTTCGCAAAAATGAGAAGAGAAATACCTGAAACACGAGATGCGTTCTCAAACCTCCTATCGACTGTGCACAAGGACGGCGCTCTCTCAGCAAGACACAAGGAACTCATCTGCGTGGCAATCTCGGTCTACTCCCACTGCGACTCATGCATGGTGTACCATACGAAGCAAGCCATTGAAGCGGGCGCAACCAAGGCTGAGATCATGGAATCATGCGCAGCTGCGATAGTCATGGGCGGAGGACCAGCAGCAGCACAGGTGCGCTACGTGATGAAGACAATCGAAAGGTGGGGAACAAAGTAGCAAGCAACGAAGCGCGAACCGCACAGAGCGCGTAGAAGAGAAACGGTTTTCTTTCACATTACCTGTGTCATCATTGCTCTGCTTTTTCTCTTATATTCGCAAGTTTCTCGTATACCCCTGCTTCTTTGAGCGCGTTATAGCAGGACTTACATAAGTTGAATCCTTCATCATACGTCTTTGTCTTAGACAGATTTGGCTTCGTTACCTCAACGATATGAACCATGTTCTTTGCTGCCTCACAGATATCCCGGTGTATGCCAGCGCCTATTGAGGCCAGCATAGCGACTCCCAGAGTTGATGATGGGTCTTCAGGGACAATTATCTCCCTGCCCAGAACATCCGCCTTTATCTGCCTCCAGACTCTGCTCTTGGCCCCGCCTCCTGCAGATCGTATTTCCTTTACTGGTATCCCTAATTCATTGCACACATCGATGATTGCCTTAAGAAGGAAAGCCACGCCTTCCATCATGCCTCGATAGATATGAGCTGTGGTCGTTTTGGGCGTAAGACCAATGAGCATGCCAGACACGTAGGGATCCCACCTCGGCGCTCGCTCACCCGTCATCGCAGCTTCACAGAGAAGTCCCCCAGACAAAGGCTCTATGTTCTCTGCTTCCTCATCTAGTTTCTCAAATGGTATGTGAGGAGACAGGTTGTCGTGGAACCATCTAAGAATGATGCCTCCTCCAGAAGATGCTCCACCTGCTATCCAAGAGCCCGGCTTTGGATGAACGTGATAGTAAATCCTGCCCAATGGATCTGGAATCAACTTATCAGACGTGACATGAAAAACTTGTGTTGTACCTGTGACTTCACATGCTTGACCTGGTTCAACGGACCCTGAAGCAATGAACCCGGCGATTCCATCAGTCGCTCCCGCAACTACCATTGTCCCTTCCCTCAACCCCGTCTGTTTTGCAGCCAGTTCGGTCACTTGGCCAATTGAGGTTCCGGGCTCCTTGAGATCAGGCAGCGTTCGAACAGGTATCCCGAATCGCTCAAGTGTATTCCTTGGCCACTGCTTAGTAAGGAGATTTACACTTGTCTTTGTAGCATTGAAGTAATCACAGGAGAATTGTCCACTCAATGTGAGGACGACGTAATCAGTTGTCGCCACAAACTTGTGAGTTCTGCGGAAAACTTCTGGCTCATTCTGTCGGATCCACAGGATTTTGGCAAGCCCACCTGATGCATCCATCTTGGAACTCTGAGTTCTGCCAAGCTCCTTGATCTCGTCGTCACGTGAAAGTTCCTCTGCCTGTTGTGTGGCCCTTGTGTCAGAGTACAAGATCGCTGGTCTAAGAGGTTCTCCATGGTCACCCACTGGAACAATCGTCCCGGAGGTTCCACATACCGATACGGCTTTGATAATACTCGGAGAAATCCTAGCTGTGCACTCCCTAATTGCGTGAGAAACAGACAGCCACCACTCTCTCGCATCATGCTCAATCCAGTTATATCTGGGTCTATAAGTTGTCAGAGGATGCTCGGCTTTTGCGATTAACTTTCCTTCAGAGTCATAGATCGAAACTCTAGTGCCTTCAGTTCCAATGTCAGCCCCAAGGAACATATGCTCGGACAACAAC
>JAHPYV010000138.1 GCA_019058495.1 Promethearchaeati archaeon | reverse complement strand
AGCCTATCCTCCGACGAGACTGGAAAAGAGTTCAAACTTGAGAACCAATTCTTGGCGGTGACAGCGGACAAGAAAACTGGCCTCGTCACCAGCATATTCGACAAGACCAAGAAAAAAGCTGTTCTAAAGAATCAGGGAAACGTGATACAAATATTCGATGACACACCCGTCAGCGGGAGAAAAAGTGTTGTATATCAAATAGATGCGTCCATTTTTGACGCATGGGAGATCTTCATCTATCAGCATCAAGGTGCAACCGACCACGCTGAATTGAAGGATCCACTCGAAATCAGACTTGCAGAAACAGGACCCGTTAGAGCACGAATCTTGGTTAAGTACAAGTACGCCCAAGAAGATCGACCAGAGTCAACATTCATTCAAGAGATAATCCTCTACCATAAGATTCCTCTTGCTCAATTCAAGATGCACGTAGACTGGCATGCCAAGCACCGGCTTGCCAAAGTGGCATTCCCACTTAGCATTCACAGCGACTCGACAACGTACGAAGTTCCCTACGGCTTCATTATCCGTGTTGACCCCAGTTCACCAAACGCAACGCCCGAGGACAAAGCAAAGTATGAGGTTCCATCCCAGAAGTGGATTGATCACAGCAGTGATAAAGAAGGCTATGGTGTGAGTCTCTTGAACGACTGCAAGTACGGCTTCGACTCTGCCGACGACGTTATCAGGATGACGCTCCTAAGAAGCGCACAGTACCCTTTTGCCCTTCGGAGAGCTTTCGACCTTCCTTTTGATGCAGAGAGGGCGGAGACTGAAGTGACAGACCAGGGTGAACACGACATTTCATATGCATTATATCCTCATGCGTCTGGGTTCAAGGAAGCTTCGACGATCAAGAAAGCGTATGAGTTCAACTATCCTCTGCTGACACTTGTTGTGCCAGCCCATGAGGGGGAATTGCCGAAGTCCATGTCTTTTGTCTCGGTTCAGCCCGAGAACATAGTCTTGACAGTTATGAAAAAGGCCGAAGACTCGGATGACACAATCTTTAGATTCTACGAGACATCAGGGAAACAAACCGAAGCCGTCATCACAGCAAAAGATTCTCCAAAGACTGTAAAAGAGACTGACCTGATGGAGAACGAGATCTCGGATTTACCTGCCCAAGGGGAAATAATCAGAGTACCGATCTCAAAGCATGAGATAAAGACAACAAAACTGATTAGCGAGTAATCGAATTTGTACGACATTTTTCCGAGATATAGCACACGTGAATTGAATTCTATGAGCTAGAACACTCAAGCGCTGGAGCGATGCACGGTAGGTGCACAACTGTGGCATCATCGCTATCTAAGCTGTCAAGAGAGCGAAACCCTGCCAAAGATACCTAATGGCGTAAAAGTCTACTAGGTTATCGCTTTACGAGTGAAATCTCTGCGCTATTATTGTTACATACACTATGTCTGTGGAGTCTGTAAGATTTTTGGATAGTGAATTTTCTTCACGGACGCGCAGCTTCGGTCAGCAGCACATGATCCTTCTTGACAACTCATAAGCCCGCATACGCAATGAGACCAGATATCTGTTTTGACACGTGTTTCGAAGACAACAGGATAACCTGATTCCCCTCGTAGTCAGAAATCCATCAGGCCATGCTTCTACCCTGTAACCCCGCAGAAATCTAAAATAGGTTCGCTACAAGCTATGTACTCGATGAGGGCCATGAAAGAGCATAAGTTGTTTATAAACGGAGACTGGGTCGAATCGAGCTCGGGCGAGACCTTTGACGATGTGAACCCAGCCACCCTTGAAGTAATTGCCAAAATGCACAAAGCCTCAGACGAAGATGTCCAACGATCAGTTGATGCCGCAGAGGATGCCTTTGAGAACTGGAGCTGCACTCCTGCACCGATTCGCGCCAAGATACTTTTCCGCACCGCAAGAAGAATAGAGGAACGAAAGGAAGAACTAGCGCGACTCATGACGACTGAGATGGGCAAAATTCTCAAGGAAACCCGAGGCGACGTTCAAGAAGCCATCGACATGTCATACTACGCCGCTGGAGAAGGCAGGAGGCTACTAGGAGAAACTACGCCTTCCGAGTTACCCAACAAATTTTGCATGACAACAAGGAAACCGATAGGCGTTGTCGGACTGATTACGCCATTGAATTTCCCGATCGCCATCCCAGCATGGAAAATAATGCCAGCGCTCATATCAGGAAATACCATCGTGTTTAAACCCGCTAGTGATACGCCACTTCTCTCAATTGAACTCGTAAAAACCCTAACAGATTGTGGGTTGCCGAAGGGTGTCATTAACCTCGTAATGGGCGAGGGAACTAAAGTCGGAAGCGCAATCGTTCACAACAAGAAAATACGCGCAATATCATTCACCGGCTCTGTGGAGACTGGCAGGTGGATACTCAGCGAAGCAGGTAAAGACGGAAAAAGAGTATCCCTCGAACTCGGTGGAAAAAACCCGATTATCGTAATGGATGATGCGAACCTGAACCTAGCGATTGACGGCGTCCTCTGGGGAGCTTTCGGTACCACAGGACAGAGGTGCACAGCCTCAAGCCGAGTGATTGTCCACCAAGAAATAAAGACTACTTTCCAGAAGAAGTTAATCGAGAGAACAAAGCAACTCAAAGTCGGCAATGGTCTTGACGAGAGCACAGATGTTGGTCCTGTTATCAACGCTTCCCAACTGCAGAAAGTCTCAAAATACTGCGACATCGGAAAGGAGGAAGGTGCTAACCTTGCCCTAGGTTGACGAATAATCAAGCCTCTACCAGGGTACTTCTTTGAACCAACGATATTCACTGATGCATCAGCAGACATGCGAATAGCACAGGAAGAGATCTTCGGTCCTGTTCTTTCTATAATCGAAGCCAAGAATCTTAACGAGGCAATAGATTTCGCTAACTCAGTGATCTACGGATTGTCATCCTCCATCTACACTGAAAGCATCGAAAACGCGTTCAGAGCCATTGACAAACTTGAAGCAGGCATCACGTACGTGAACGCTCCCACGATAGGCGCTGAGATTCATTTGCCTTTCGGAGGTGTGAAAGCCACAGGTAACGGCGCACGTGAAGCAGGCACATCGGCAATAGAAGAATTTACAGAAATAAAAACCGTCTACATTGATTACAGCGGAAGACTCCAGAAAGCACAGATAGACATAGAAAATGAACACCGCTGTCACTGAGGTAGATCACTAGGAACAGAAGTGAATGACTCATGACGGAAGTAAGGCAGAAACGCTGCGGTTGGGGAATCAGCGACCCAATTGAGGCTGAATACCACGACAAGGAGTGGGGCGTCCCTTCCCATGATGACAGAAAGCTCTTCGAATTACTTGTCTTGGAGGGAGCGCAAGCGGGATTGAGTTGGAGAACAATACTCTCGAAACGCGAAAACTACCGAAAAGCTTTCGCCAGCTTTGACCCCTCAAAAGTTGCGGCATTCACAGAGAGAGATGTCAAACGTCTGCTTGCTGATACAGGCATTATTCGGAATAGGTTGAAAATAATGTCAGCCATCATTAACGCCCAGAAAACCCTCGAGATTCAGAAACAGTTTGGATCTTTCGACAAGTACATCTGGCAATTTGTGGGTGGCAAGCCAATCAAGAATAGCTACAAATCTGGCTCAGAAATTCCAAGCACAACAAGGGAATCTGATGCCATGAGTAAAGATCTGAAAAAACGAGGATTCAAATTCGTAGGATCGACGATCTGTTATTCCTTTATGCAGGCAGTTGGCATGGTTAACGACCATATAACGGATTGCTTTCGGTACAACGACGTATGAGACATCGAGTTTTCAGCGGATGACAGTGATTAAGAGGGAAGTCATCTTTAAGGGTAACAGCGCTACATTGAAATGATGCTTAGACCGAACAGTTGACTGTCAGTTATATCATGTGGTGAGTGACGGGATTTCGCCCCTGCATTTCGGGCATCGTCTAGCGCCCCTAAAAGCTGGCGCGCCGCAGACTTTGCACTTAAAGAATTCCTCATTCCATTTAACCCATTCTGCGTCCGTCTTGCCCTTTCTCTCCGAAGTAGACTTCAGCATATATTGTACGGCGACCTTGAATGGATATTCCTTGATTCTGGTGCACGGGAACTTGACGCATTGGTGACAACCTGAAATCTTCTTGCCATCTACACAGTCACGAATCTTACACGAATCGCAGAAAGCAAGCCTGCGTTGTGACAGGCAACCACTGAATTTGAGTGATTCTGGCCTAAAGCCATAGAAGTTGGCTAGTCTTTCTTTCAGCTTCTCGTCATCATTTCTGTCGGCATAGAATATGCCGCATACACCGCAGTATAGTCCGCACGGCGCCAACAACTCATTAATCACACTCATTCCTATCAACCTAAGTGAGGTCAGCAGAAAGGTGGGATAAAGCTTTCGCACGCGAAGAAACAATTTCTGGATATGAACTTAGGATTTGGATATTGAGTTGCATGCGAATCGAAACTTATGGCATGTTCCAGCTTGGAGTGGAATTGACTTTGAAGAACTGTGCTGCAAATGTGACTTTAGCCGATGACGTGAAGACATCATACGGACATATGGCGTTCCCGTTTGAGAGAACACCGAAGTGAACGTGAGCACCTGAACCATGTACAAGCAGATTACCGATAGTCTGGTTTGTCGTAAAGTATTGACCTTGAGTCGCCAGAATTGCGTTCCTTTGTAAGTTGGCGTATGTTTCATTCAGAGCCCAAGATTCGAAGGTCATCTCGATGGTCCACTGCGGGTTGAGCCAGAGTTCAACGTTTGTCTGCCAATGCCCGCCCTTGTCATTGTACCATGTCTTGATGCCATCCACGTAGGCGTTGTGCGGACAAACGAATGTTGTGGTTGCATTCACTCCGAAGTCAATGCCGTTGTGATAGAAAGTTGTGTTGCCGGGTCTGACGGGGATGTTTCCGAATCCTTGGATGATATTGTTGTATGAGAAATCATATATTGGCAGGCCTATCGTTGGATTCTCACCGAGAGGCAATGTATACGGATGCCTAAATTGAACGTAGTAGACTGCGATGACCGAAAATGAAATAACGGCAATAATGGCAACGGCAATGATTTTTGTCTTCTTTGACACAAGAAGGCCTCCACTGGTCACCGATTGAGAAGGCGACAACCCAACAATTCACTTTCTCTGATATCTTGGAAACTAGCTATCATGTCTTGTGCGTAATAAAGCTACCCGCGTCACCACTCCATTAGCGATCTGCATTCGACCGTCTTCTAATAGATGTGCATATGTCACAGATCGAGTAGTATCCTCCATGATCGGGTTGGACACCTCTCGTTCTCTCCCAGTTCAGCAGTCCGTTCATGCCGTTCTCGATTATCGCTTTTGCCTCAAATATCTTGTACGGATCGTAACTCTCAAGAATTTCGATGACATCAGTCTCAGAAGCGTTTCCGATGTAGAATTGGTTGCAAACAGCTACCCTCCCATCAGGCTCGATGCTGATGCTCTTGACGGAGTCAAGTCTCTCAGTGTACGGCATTTCGCCACACTTTCCATTTGGCATTGCAGTCTTCCTGGGGAGAAATTCCTTTAGATTAGTAATGGCTCTGCCTTCGGGGCGGGCGACGTTTCCTTCCCCGCACTTTACAGGCAAACTTCTGAGTTTCTCGAGAACAGCCTTGGTCCTATTATTGTACTTGTTGTTGTGGTCTCTGGAGATTATCCAGCAAGGATTCCACTCAATTTCTTCTTGGACACCTGCATCAAGGAGCGCTTGGACTGCGTCCATAACATATCGAAGTTTGATATATTCTTGGTGAAAGCAATCAACTGAGAAACCAACTGAGTTGACGCCTGATTTCGATAAGTTGTCAGCTATTTGTTTAGTCTCGCTTTCTTTTTTCGACCAGAGCCCATTTGTTAGCACTTCGCGAGTAGGAATCCCCGCCTCTGTCGCCGCACTGTGGATAACGTAGACAACGTCAGGGTACAGCATTGGTTCTCCGCCGAAAGTCATTATGGACTTCGGCTTGTATCTTTCGCCGACCTTCTTCACGATTTCCACAGCAAGATCTTTGTCAATGTGATCTGGGAATGCTCTTCTTCTCTCATCTCCGCCGATCTGACAGTGCCTGCAATTAGAGTTACATAAGTATGTAACAATGAATTCTAATCTATCCGCGGTCAAGTATCGGCTCATTCATTTCTACCTGCTGACTCCAAAGCAAATCGAACTGAAAACAAGCTTAGAAACAATTAGGTTCATAATGATGAATAACTGCAATTTATTTGTTTGTCTCCTCTGGCTGCTTGCCGCTCATGTAGTCTATATCTATCCTGCCCATGAGTGCACCCTTCAGTTTCTCAGCATTAAGCTTGGCTATCATAGGCTCAGGGTTCTTCTCAAGTTGTCTCATCATACAATGCATAGCTTTGATTTTCTCCTCAGGCTTCTCAATAAAGGCTACCCTGCCTGAGAAGTGTACGGACGAGTAAAGGTGATTGCACTGACCCTCGTCATAACCATGGTCTAAGAGTGCTTGACCCCACACCTTGTTGTTAGACTTTAAGTAATCGAGCTTCTTCCCTTCTGTAGCACAGTGAAAGAAGATGCAGTTGCTTTTCTCATCGTAGCCATGGCTAAGGGTCACAAGGTATGGCTCGTTGTTGTTGGAAAGCGCGATGGTAATGTACTTGGTGGTTTTCAGTATTCTCTTGAGCTCCTTGGCATCGGTGATCTCTTTGTCTTTCCGCCTCAGATGGTATGTCATAGCATCCTCTATTCTTGATAGCGATTATTAGGCTTTGGGTTGGTGTGTGCAAACTTTAATAGTTCACGGAACAGAGAGCTATCTTAGAGACAATATCATGTCGGGTCAGTGCGTCATGAAGATAGGCGAACTTGAACTCAACAAGATCTATTGTATAGACTGCTTGGAAGGGATGAGAAAACTCCCTGATGAATCAGTAGATCTCGTTGTTACGTCTCCACCATATGACAACCTTAGAACCTACAAGGGTTTCATGGTCGACTTGCATCTTGTGGGACAAGACATCTACAGAATACTAAAGGATGGAGGAATTGCCGCGATGGTAATCCAAGACCAGACCCGCAACTTCGGGAAAACTCTCACCTCCTTCAGGACGATCATCGACTGGTGCGACAACATAGGTTTCAAACTCTTCGAAAACGTAATCTACAGGAAATATGGAACTGAAGGCGCCTGGTGGAGAAATAGGTTTAGAGTCGACCATGAATACATCCCGATTTTCCTGAAAGGCAAAAGACCCAGTTACTTCAACAAGGTGTCCTTAATGGTTCCGTCTAAACATGCTGGTAAGGTTTTGACTGGAAGTGGGAACAGACGAACTGACGGAACAACTACGAAAACGGTCACCCGCGCGATAAATCCCATGAAATGCAGGGGAACAGTCTGGGACTACCTTATGGCAGGCGATAAAGATCCATTGAAAAGAAAACACCCTGCAACATTTCCCGATCAGATTCCGATCGACTTAATACAATGCTTCTGTCCGCCTGGCGGACTAGTGCTGGATCCTTTTCTTGGCAGCGGCTCGACAGCGGTTGCCGCGAAAGCATTGGGAAGAAAATACATCGGCTTTGAGTTGAGCCGGGAATATTGCGACATAGCCGATAAAAGGATATCCAGGTGATCCTTTCAAGCGAAGCCATGAAGCATTAGAGATTAAGAAATCGATTGATCGCAATGGACAAGAGACGATCTCTCATAGCAAAGATGACGTCTCTCAACTGCTGGATGGGAAGCTCGCCTCCCCGCGCTACATGCATATACTTATATACGCGACGCGTAGAATGTAGAGTTCAACTTTTCCAGGAGCAAGGT
>JAHPYV010000137.1 GCA_019058495.1 Promethearchaeati archaeon | reverse complement strand
TCTGGGTCTTGAAGCTTAACTCCACTGGGTTGGTGGAGTGGCAGAAGACATACGGAGGCAGGAACGACGATTTGGCGCAGTCTATTGAGCAGACGTCCGACGGAGGCTACATACTCGCGGGAGGTACCGCCTCATTTGGCGCAGGTGGTCCTGATTTCTGGCTTGTCAAATTGGGGGCTGACGGCGACATTATTTGGGACGCGGGTAGCGTCGTGTCAACTCAGACAACGAGCGCTGTCCCCTCGGATTCCAGCGCCGCGGTCTCTACGACATCCCTGACCCCCGCGGACAGCGTCGCAACGGTTCAAGACACGCAGGTGACGGCACGCGACTCCAACGCGACAGTGGCGGTACAGTCAAGCGGTATCGGCTTAATGGGACAAGAAATCCTACTGATTATTATAGTAGGTTTAGCAGCCGTAGTGGTTGTTGCGGTGGCTCTCGTTGCTGTCGTGCTCAAGAAGAAGAGAAACCCAACCAGGATCATGCAACACAAAAAAGCGCGAGAGTTAACTAGTTTAGCATGGAGCTGACGGTCCCATCGCTGCCCATCTTTTTTGGCTACACGATCGTACATGATGGCTATTGCTTACAACGCGATTGAACCACACAAGAACTAGGCTCATCCCACGACGGTTAACACTCTTCCCCGTCCCACGCCAAATTAAGAGACCCTAAACGCAGCGCTAGGAGAACGCCGCACAGCTCTCGACCATTGGTGTCCGCGCATTCTTCTAAGGAGATTATGAAATCTGTAAGAGAAGGAGGTTGCTTAACAGATCGGTGTAGACCGACGAGAACGAGAATTAAGAGAAATAAAAAGTTCGAGAACAAAAAAGGAAATGTTGAGTATTTTCACTCGTGGGAGACGTTTTCCGTCTTCCACAAGGTCCCCACTTCCCCTCAGGTTGTAAGTTGCATTTCAGTGCGCACTGATCGCGAGAAATCTTGGAACGACAGAATCTTGCCATCAAAAGAGACTAAGGTCCACCTTCTCCGCATTGCTTTGATATTCCAGGACCGATTGCTAGCCTCTTTTGACCAAGACACAATAGCTGCTATTGGTATCAACTATCGTCCTAGTGTTCCCCGAAGTGTCTGCTCCACCAACCTTCTTTCTGCTTCTTCTTCTCAACCTTTGCTGGCTTCTTATGAACTGGTTTCGCTTTCTTCTTTGACATTTTATATCCTTCCTCAAATATCTGGGTACATAATCATAGGATCTTACATAAATCGATTTCGCTAGTCTCACCAAACGTGGTGAATGTTGTTAACAAGCCTTGGGCAATGTAGCAGGCTTCAATGCTTCTCCAAGCCAGAATGACGTGAAACTCTTCTGCTCTGAAATTCTCCCATTTTACACAATGGATTCAAAATGAATATGCTTACTTTTCTTCTATTACAAAAAAGGAAGGAAAGTTTTGGAGAAACTTGTCTAAGGATTTTCTCCTCTACATCTTCCATCCCGCAGTAGCCTCAATGCACTGCCCATTTATGAGGTCAGAGTCATCTGAAGCCAAGAATAGAATGACTTTCGCAGCCTCGATTGGCTTTGCCGGGTACTGGTTGGCGATTATTCCATTCCGCCCCATCCCAATCTCTGCCTGTTTCTGCATCTGGAAACCTTGCTCAGGGGTTTTGGCTCCAATGGAGAGCATAGTCTCTCTCGTCATATCTGTTTCAATGAAACCCAGTGCTACACAGTTTGCGTAGACATTGCTTGCGGCAAGCTCTTTTGCAGCTGTCTTGGTTAGGCCCACGATTCCGGCCTTCGCTGCTGAATAGTTCGTTTGCCCGAAGTTCCCATGGGTGCCTGAGGTTGAACTTACACTGACTATCTTTGCCTTGAATGTTTTATCCTCCTTAGCTTTAGCTCGCCAAGCGGGCACGACTCCCCTCATGCAGTTCCAGCAGCCTTTAAGGTTGACGTTCAGAACGAGATCCCACTCATCCGATGTCATGTTCCACATTATCTTGTCACGCAGTATTCCTGCATTGTTGACTAGGATATCAACTTTCTTGAATTCTTTTATTGCTGCCTCGACCATCTTATTGACCTCATCAGGCTTCGAGACATCACATTTGACGTAGAGCGCTTTTCTTCCGGCTGCCTTGACTTTGTTCACGGTTTCGGTTCCGTCAGCCACGTCTGCTACAACCACGTCCGCTCCTTCTTTGGCGAAGAGTTCAGCTGTTGCCTGGCCAATTCCTCTGGCTGCGCCAGTTATTATTGCGACTTTTCCGGTTAGCATTCCCATTGTTTTAATCACCTTTCTTGTTTGCTTGTTTGATTTCTCTCTTGCATATGACTATAGAGAGTCTTCGATTTACTAGTAGAAAACGCTCTTCTTTAAATAGTTGAGGGTTTCAAACGGCTTCCCGTTTTTCTGCAAACACTGTTGAGAGAGCTATATTCACGGCAGTGTATGACTTCAGTTCTCCGTTCTTCAGCATGTCTTGGTGGACAATGGTATGCTCTACCATTACAGTCAGGCGGGAACGTGGCTTCCTCAATCAGTCAAGAGATTTTAAAAAGGGTTTTGACAATATATTACGGGTAACGTTGAGATACTGACGCTACGACTAGGCTTTTCCATAATGATCTCCCTTTGCCTGCCTAGTCTATGTTTAATTGATCGTTAAGGTGGCGAATAACTCTGAGTACCAAAGGCAAGATGAAGGCGGTCATGTACTATGAGCCTAACGTCATGAAATATGAGGAAACGGACATACCGGAAATTGACGCTGGGGATGTTTTGGTCAAGGTCAGTGTGGCGCTTACGTGTGGCACGGACCTTAAGACCTTCAAGAGAGGGCACCCCGTCGTTGTGCAGAAACTGCCGATGATTTTGGGTCATGAGTTTGCAGGTATAGCCGAGAAGGTTGGTGCCAAAGTAACCAAGTTTAAGAAAGGGATGCGGGTAGTTGCCGCAAACTCTGCACCCTGCAATGAATGTTTCTATTGTAAGAGGGGAAGGCAGAACATTTGCGAGCATCTTAATGAAAACATCATCAGTGGGGCCTATGCAGAGTATATCCGCGTTCCTGAGCACATTGTCCGCCAGAATATGTATGAGATACCGTCGCACCTCTCGTTTAGGGATGCTGCTTTGCTTGAACCTCTTGCTTGTGTCGTTCACGGGGCGAGTATAGCAAATATAGGCTTAGGCGACACGGTGGCTATCATAGGTTCTGGACCTATAGGCCTCCTTCTGCTTCAACTTGTGAAAAGAAGTGGCTCATGTAGGATAGTGGTAACAGACCTCTCACAAAAGCGCTTGGAGACGGCCAAAGCGCTTGGGGCGGATTTCACCGTGAAGGCTGAGACTGAAGAACAAATTCGCAAGGTGAGAGAACTCACAGAGGGCAGAGGCGCTGACGTGGTGATAGAGGCAGTTGGTCAACCCAAGACCTGGGAAGCAGCAATTGATATGACTAGGAAAGCCGGAACCACTGTCCTTTTCGGGGGAGCGCCAGCTGGGACAAAGTTTAGCATCGACACACGAAGGTTCCACTACGAAGAACTCACGATTAAGGGTGTCTTCCACCATACGCCGCTGTACGTCGAAAAAGCTCTCGGACTTCTCAAATGTGGAGCCATTAACACTAAGGCCATAATAACACATGAAATGCCTTTGAAAGGCGTCGTAGAAGCGCTGAAACTCATGGAGACAGGTGAAGCGAATAAGGTGGCGATTATACCGCCTTAGGGTTCTCCTACCACGAATTATGGTCGGTAGAGATCGTTCTATGCTAGAATCGCTGCAATGATGCCTGATAGAAATATCCCGTCAAAGGTTCCTGCCCCTCCAATTGCAGCGATTCTTGGGCCGCTTCTGGAGATATCTTTGAGATGCCCAAGGTCTGCTCCAATCAGTGTGCCTAGCACTCCGCTGACATAAGCTACATAGGATGGGTATAGAGGTGCGAGTAGAATCGCGCATGTTGCGGCAACGATCGGTGCTACTAGAGCAGGCGCAGCGATTCCTATTCCTTTGATGGGGCGGGCGACGAAGTACATAACGATTGAGACAAGCGCTACTGAGATCAAAGCTACAATAGTCATAGAAGGGACGACGAAGAAAAGGTATGCCGATATTGCCACAGGGATCAGGGCGCCTCCGACGTTGATCGCTATGATTGTCGGGCTCTTGACCTGCGTGACTGCTGGAAGCCTGAAGACTATCCCGAAGAATTCAAAGTTCTGTGAAGTTGTAACCTGCTTGTTCGTATAGATTTTGGCTATGGGTATGTTCATCCATGACCCGAGTAGGGAGCCGAATAGGATAAACATCGAAATGTACCAGCTAAAACCGACGGCTCTCAGCGCGCCCCCAATAATCCCTATGAAGAGGAAACCCAGTACGGCGAATAGAATGATGAGTAGTACGATGTCGATCTTGTAGTGGTGAAATCTGTAGAAGACACTGGAGTGACCATCACTTGAGCCGCCTGACATGATACATCACACGAATTAGAGAAAACTCATTGTTTTGTCCACTTAACTCATATTGTACGGAGAAGAACCGATGACGAGTAAGAAGATAATTACCGAATGGGAATTCCATTGACCTTATTTCCTATATCTACCCATCCCCACTTTCTCTCAAGAGATCTCTTGTGGCCTTAACGCAGTGTTTCTCAGCGAGCTTTGCTGTCAATGAACTCTGCTACTCCAAGTATTCTTGCAAAAGCAAGGATCTCTTCGACCTCTCTTTCCTCTGTTCTTGATTTTGTCGCTATCTCACTTATGGTCAGCCTGCCGTCGGCAAGATGCAAAACATCAACTGCTACTACTCCGAAGCGCTTAGTTAATTTTGCCCGCTCCCTTTGGATGCTTGTTAGAGGTTTCTCCAGTTTTGGAACCATGTCCCCTGTCAATCTGGCGGATTGCTTACTTATCTCAGGTTCTTCTGGTCCCGTAACCCTCTCCTTTGTCACTCTAATTGGTTGTTTGCTCGTTGCACGTTTTTCTGGTTGTGCAAGTACTTCTGTTCTGCTTTGTTGCACTTGCGGAGGCATGGTTGTCGGTGTAATGATCGTCTTGATCATAGAGCCAATTCGCTCTTCGAGTTCCTTCAGATCGGAAGGAATAAGTGGATTGTAGAGAGGGGTCTTGATAGTCGGGAAAACATCATTGAAGACTTGTCTTACTCTGAGCAGAGTTTGAGTTGTGTCGACATTTTTGTCGGCCGCGATGACAAACACAACCTTGGCGCCTTTCACAAATGAGAACGTCAAGTCATCCAAGTCCAGTCTCGTGACTTCCTCGCTGCCGATGCATTTGGCGAAGGTCTGCAGTGCCACGAAAAATCCTGAAAAGAGATTCTCGTCTGTCCCGAGGAAACGTTTGTCGACAATATGCTTGTACATGCATGGTCCGATATCCTGAAGAATCCAAAGAGCTTTCATTTATCCAGGCCTACCTCCTGGGAACAGCAGCGACTAGGATAGATCAGCTCAGTGCAGGGTTTCCGACTTTAGTTCTACCCTCCAATCGCTGAAGTGCCTTTCTGAGCATCAGGATACTTGCGAAACCACTTATTACATAACTTAAGCCGATCTTGGCTTATATCAAGTTTGTCGAAAACTTCACTGAATTCTCATGCCGTTCAGAAGATCGCAAACACGACGCCCGTTTTGATAGATCAGGCAGCAGCGTGGATTGGAAGACTCACAATCTATTTATACACTCGAATTCCCCCCTGATTATCGTATATGATAGTCGCGGTGCGGGACGAGGTACCTGTCTTGGTGAATTTATCATGGTGAAGGTCAACGCGGGAAAAGCAATTGCAGAGTTGTTGCACAGGTATGAGGTAGAATACGTATTCGGATTACCTGGCGGGGAAACTCTCTCCTTCTACGATGGTATCAGAGAACTGCAACCAGACATGAAGCATGTGCTCGTAAGAGACGAAAGAAATGGGGCCTTCATGGCGGAAGGTTATGCCAGGTTCTCATACAAGCCAGGCGTGTGTGATGGAAGCGTGGGACCTGGGACTCTGAATATGCTCACAGGAGTAGCTGAGGCATACTATAGTTCGACTCCCGTGGTCGTGCTAGCAGGCGATGTTGCAACCGCTTTTGTTGGAAGAAACCCTGCACATGAATGCGACCAGATGAGAATATTCAAACCCATACTCAAGTGGGGAAAAAGAGTCGACAGAGCTGACAAAATTCCTGACGCTCTCAGAAAAGCTTTTAGAATAGCCACAAGCGGCAAACCTGGCCCTGTGCTGCTCGACTTTCCGGAGGATGTACTCCTCTCTGGAACGGTTGACCAGAAAGACTTATTCATTGAGGAAGGATGCGGAGTCTACCCGTCTACTAGAATCAGTCCAGATCGGATTAGAATCAAGGAAGCTGCAAGGCTCCTGCTAAAATCAGAGAGACCAGTGATGTTCGTCGGCGGCGGCGCAATCATATCTCAGGCTTATGAAGAAGTTCTAAGCTTGGCGACTCTCCTTGTTGCGCCAGTTGCGACGGCGATGATGGGAAAGGGAGTCATCCCCGAAACACACCCTCTCTCTGTAGGTACTCCTGGAACATATGGCAGCAAATTCGCCAATGATGTAGTGAGACATGCAGATGTGGTTCTAGTCATTGGTAGCAGACTCACAGATTATGACACAGCGAAATATGCAATTCCGAGCGCAAACCACACAATAATCCAAATTGATGTTAACCCGGATGAGATTGGGAAGGTCTATCCAGCAAGAGTTGCACTTGTAGGCGACGCCAAGCTAACACTTCAAGCTCTTACCTCAACTATCAAAGAGAAAATGGGAAAGGAGACGAAGCAACTGGGGGAAATGCCACGAGTAAAAGAGCTATCGAAGCTTCGGAGAGAATGGCTCGACATGATGGCTCCAAAGATAAACTCTGATAAGTTCCCATGTACTCCACACAGGATAATCAAAGAGATCAGAAAATACCTATCTGACGAGGATATATTAGTGGCTGACGCCAGCACAGCGGGCTTGTGGACGGCGATGCTCTACCAAATACCACGAGCAGGACGATATTATGCTCTGCCGAGAGGTATAGCGCCAATTGGGTACGGTTTCCCAGCTGCCATCGGAGCAAAGTTTGCAGCTCCCAAAAAAAGAGTTCTTTCTTTCATTGGAGACGGGGGATTCGGTCTCTCGCTCACTGAACTCGACACAGCAGTAACAACAAACACTCAGTTGACAGTTGTTGTCCACAACAACTATAGTCTGGGATTCATAAAATTCGCACAGAACGCAATGTTTGGCGGACGCACATTGTCGGTCGACTACAGGAAAGAACTTGACTACAGCAAAATCGCACAAGCCTACGGATGTTTCGGCAGGAGAATTGAGAAGCCGAGCGAGATTTTCGATGCTTTGAAAGAAGCAGAGCAATCTGGCAAACCCTCAGTGATCGACGTACCTGAGGATCAATCTGAACTCGTTCCGCCTATAACCTTAGGCTGAACTCTGAAGACTGACAGGATATTTAAATTAAGTGTCAGTAATATTGTTCAGAAATCTCAGAAAGCTTCGGGGGGTCTTGAAAATGGGAAGCGTCAAAGATCTTGAAATCCTGAAGGAGCCAACGAAGGAAAGTATGGGGATCGGCAGATTTCGATTCTCGAATCGTTATTCGGTTTTCGACTGGGGCGAAATGCCAGATTTAATTGAAGACAAAGGCGCTGCCCTGTGCATTATGGGGGCATACTGCTTCGAACAGCTCGAAAAAGAGACTGGTATCAAGACGCACTACAAAGGACTAGTCAGCAAGGATGGCAGGAGTGGGCTCAAAACAGACGACCTAGAGGAACCAGTAGACATAATGGAAGTCGACTTGGTGAA
>JAHPYV010000136.1 GCA_019058495.1 Promethearchaeati archaeon | reverse complement strand
ACATCTTGAAAGCACTCAACAATCAGACCGCCGCAAGGAAAGACTACGAAATAATCGTTGTAGACGGTGGCTCAAAAGATGGGACAAGAGAACTAGCGAAAAAATACGGGGCTGACAAGGTAATCCTGCAAAAGGGAGAAGGAATCGCAGGGGCGAAAAATGACGGCGCAGATATAGCCCGTGGAAGCATCCTGGCAACCATGGATGCAGATGTCATTCCGCCTAGAACCTGGGTTGGGACCCTACTAAAGAGATTCGCAAGTCAGAAAATAATCGGACTTGCAGGCGTAAGTGCCTCGATTGAACAGGATTCTATCTCAAGGCTAAGCCTCCGCTCGCTTGCGCTCTGGGCAAGGATCTGCGCTGCAATAGGGAGGCCGCTGCTCTCTGGTCAAGGAAGCGCATTAAGACTCGATGTTTTCAAGAAGATAGGAGGGTTCAAGCCAGAATACAACATGATCCACGATGTAGAGATCGGTATGCGGGCGAAGAAATATGGTAGGATCGCCTTCGACAAGAACTGGGTCGTGTACACATCATCGCGCAGAATCAAGAAAATGGGTCTAAGAAAATACTTCTCACTAATGGGGAGATCAGTAGCCAGCTACGTCACCATGAAGAGGGTGAGCGGAACAAAGTATGTCAAAGAGGATTATGCCAAGGAGACATAGTATGGGGTCAGGACTCTTCCAGCAAAAAAGAAGTTGTAACATACAGGGAAGGATCTTTCAAGCTTTCCTCTTTTTCTATTCAGGGTCTCAACAACTGGTCTAGCTCTCACTTGCCAGTTTCCTGATCAAGTTGTTGAGTTCCTCGCCACATTTGCTGCAGAAGTCCCTGCCTTTCTTATGGAGTTCAGGAGGAGAGTTACTATACTTCATTACACAATCCCAATTGTTGCAGTGAAGCAGCCCAATCGTGTGCCCAAATTCATGCGTAACAACTTTCCCCCACTGTTCCTCGAAGAACTCTCTAGTTTCTTTCATGCCCCAGAAGGATGGGTGAATCCTATGACTTGAAGCCACGGCAACCCTCTGAACCATGTCGGCTAATCCAAATATATAATTCGTGAATTTCGCGAATATGTCCACATCAGTCAATATGATAGATGAAAAACGACCATTAGCTGTTTTCAAATCCTGAGCTGCAGATAGAAAAATCTCTGCTGAATACTGCTCTCTCTCCTCATTGTAGCCTTCAGCGGGGGGAGCAATAGTCAGAGTGTTCAACTCAAATGTGAAAAGTTTACCGAGCTTAGACTCGAGAACATTGATCGCGTGTCGAGCGTCCTCAACCTGCAAGCCACGCGTAGCAGTCAACAATACATTGAGCTTCATGATATTCCCCATTCTAGCACCAATCATAATAATCGAGGAGGCGTCGCTGAAGCATACAGCGTTGTTACTCAACTGGAGACTCTTCTTCGGCTCGATTGCCTTTTCAAGATCATTTCCGTAAGGCAAACAAGTGGTTTTGCAGTGGTTGCAGGATGATTAACCGAACATGCGAAGAATGGAATGTTGTTGTGACTGGCAATTTCTTCGCCAACTCTCAATCCAGTGCTGTTTCTGGCATCCCTCTTGGCTGTTTCATCGTAGAGTCCAACGAATATCATTGGAAGTCTTCTTTCATTGCAGGATCGCAACTCATCAATGCTCGTCTGAAAAATCGCAGCGTTCGCAGGTTGAGAGTCATCATTACAGAGTATGGCTGCTCCCATGCTGCCTCTTACGTGCTTCGTTCTAATTGATTCGAATCTACTGCAGTAATTCACATACCACAACTGAAGTTTCACCGCCAGTCCGCTGACCTTAATTCCCTTGACAGCAAAGTCAGCACCTATCAACTTAGAGAACGACTCCCCGAGACTGGCGTACGAAAAGGATTGTACCCAAGGCCACTCAGTACTAGGATCAAGTCCGGCAAGTGTCACCTTGTACAACAAGTCGTGATCCAGATTAGCCCAAGGCTCAGAAGTCAAGAGATAGAGTGACTTCGCTATGACTTGATCGATGACAGGCAGGCCAGGGCTCAGTACACTTAGGCAGACGAACTTCTCAGACTCACTATAAACCTTCGAGGACTTGAGTTCAACGAAATATCTCTTTCCGTCAGGTCTAGTAACGGTAAGTCTGTCTCCTTCCAATCTGAAAAACTTGCTGTTTTCCTGCACGATGTCCCTAAGCAAAGTTAGAGCCTTTTTCTCAGCCACGGGACTACGACAGTACGTGTAGTTCTCAGTCACTCTTCTACCCACCTGCTATAGGTGGTACGACCATCACCTTAATAGGGTCTTCCCTAGAATTCTCCAGTAGCGCAATTTCTTCCTCATTCTCAATGCGCTGCAGGGTATTCTTGGAAAAGATCAAGCATCCTCGGGCAATCTCATCCGCCAGAAGAATCGCAGCACTATTGAAATCTGTTTCCTGAGCTGAGTGTCCGTCAGGTCCAAGCTTCTCCATAACCACACGCTTCAATTTGTCTGTTTCCTCCTTTCAGCCATCGCCTTCCTCCTAAGTCATCAGCCCTGTGCTCTTCAAAGGACTCGAGATCAATTACATCAATAGGCATTGGTGTCTCTTTTAAACCTAGTTACTGGCGCTCCCACTCGGACTTTTCCTCTCTCTACAATCCTGTCGCTTATGAAAGTTCCCACTCTGCTTCCTCATCGCAGAAAGGCACAAAGGTCACATTAATGTGACTATCGTATCCGGTCATAAAAAACGTTATGCATTGAAAGCTTATAATAGATAATTACCATAGTTCATTTTTACTATTCGCCGAAAAGACGAGTCCTTAAACTGAGTACAAACCTTTGAACAATTGTGGGGTAAAGAGAGTCATGTTCAAAGCGATCCCTCTGATCCTGCAAGGAAGAGTAATACATGACTTTAGTTACAGACTGCCCAGAAGAAAATGCCCACATATGGGTCTAGTTAACATGACACCTGCTGGTCAATGTACCCATCTTTGTAGCTACTGCTACGCCAGAGGATACAGGTGGAGTGTGCATCCAGAGAAAACGAACGAAGTCAGGTACTACACTAACATAGCTCAGAAGCTCGATGAGGAATTGTCTCAGATGAGCTTATGTCCTCCGCTCTACTTGTCTGCCACTACTGATGTCTTTCAACCCGTGGACGAGATCATTCAATCAACTTTGGCGACCACTAAGACGATGATGCGATTCCGTGTCGCATTTCACATAGTCACAAGAAGCAAACTTGTCAGAAAGATACTCGAGATCCCCGGTTTCACGAGTTACCCTTACTTTTTCCTAGAAATGTCAGTTGAAACCATCGACGACGAGAAAAGGAGAATATTGTCTCCAAATTCAACACCTATCAAAGACAGAATAGAGACCCTCAGATTATTCGCTTCAAGAGGCTTCTACACCGTGATGCGAATAGACCCAGTAATATTTGGATACTCGAATAACCAGAATGAGATAATGCAACTTCTTGAAGAGGCAAGCAAGATCGGAGTCAAACACATAATCACCAGCACCACAAGATTCGATGCACAAGGAATGCAAGCACTGAGGGATCGACTCAGCAAAGAAGGAATGGAAAAGGAGTTCCAGCGAATCAAGGAAAGCTATGCTCGCGAAGAAGGATGGCTTAAGGTTCCAAGGAAGAAACGTGAAGAATTCCACCTTAACCTCAAAGCGGAAACAGAGAGACTTGGAATGACTTACTCGGTATGCATCGAGCTCGATAAATCATTCGACTCGACCTCCATCTCAAATTGCGAAGGCTCGCCGAACTCCTACATGATGATGAAAACCAAGGAAGGCTTCTTCAAACCTGTCTGCAACGCTGATTGCATCAGAAGTTGCCCAAACAGAAAAGCGCCTCCTTGCGGAGCGCCTCAACTCGAGGTACAATACCCGTACGAGTTGAAGACGTTGCAGAGCAGAGCGAGGTCATCGATCCAGGTCGAACTTTGCCCCTAATAAGCCGCATCTAGATCTCCAATTTTAGGCGCCACCTCAAAATCGAGGAAAGTTAAAGTTTATATAACTTATGAACGAGAACAAAAGAAAGATATCACCAGGGAACTTCATCGGAATCTTTTTGGAGGAGAAGTCCTGACTTGTCTCTGAGCAGGAAACGAAAGGTAGGTTTTGGGCTCACAAATTTCGGTAGCCTGATGGCTCCCCAAGCACTTACTTTCACTATCATACCCTACTACAGTTCTCATACAGTCTTTGGCCAACCCCAGTTCTTGCCACTAATCGGGATTGCGCTATTGATATTCGGAATCTGGGATGCTGCGAATGACCCACTTATCGGACACTGGTCAGACAGGACAAGAACACGTTGGGGTCGAAGAAAGCCATTCATAATGGTCGGAATTCCCTTCTTGGCACTTTTCTACTATCTACTCTTCAATCCTAACACGTCAATATCTGCCGATCCAACTCAGATGTTCATTGTCTTGCTTATAGTTCTCTGCGCGTACGACTTCTTCCTCACGATGTCAACTCTGTGGTACGCCATGTATCCGGAAATATCTGCCACGATGAATGACAGGCTGGAGATATCGACATATCTACAAATCTCAGGGATATTTGGGCTTGCTTTTGCCATAGCTTTACCTCCTCTGTTATCCAATGTTCTTGGCTGGAACGCGACATCACTCATTCTATGCCTGATAATAGTTGTGTCTTTCTCGATGCCACTGATTTCAGTTAAAGAGAAACGGGAGTTCAGTTTGGACAAACCTTTACCTTTCAGGCGTGCTCTTGGTTCGTCAGTCAGGAACAGGTCCTTTTTAACGTACATGGGCACACAGCTGACGCTATCAGTAACGTACTCAATTGCCCTTGGCACTTTATGGCTCTACACCCAGTGGGTTCTGGGTCTGACGGGCATGGAGCAGTTCCTGTACCTCGGAGTGATGCTTATCTCAATCGTGCCTGCTCTAGGGGTGTGGCTCATTTTCACTCGAAGAAAAGGTCCGAGAAGGGCATTAACAGCATCTGTACTAATATTGATCGCGGCACTTGTGTCTACCCTTTTCATAGGCGAGAAGACTCAGGCAATCATCATGTTGGTCTTAGCGGGCATCGGGTTGGCAGGTCCCATGATGCTTCCGACAGTTATGCTTGCGGATGTGTGCGATGAAGATGAGCTTAAGACTGGCGTGCGAAGGGAAGGGATGTACACTGGGATATCAGGGTTCATAACTAAGATCTCCACTTCGATATCTGCGCTCATAATAACTAGTATCTTAGCATACACAGGGTACGTCGGGACTTCTACGACGCAACCTGAATCAGCGTTGTTAGGAATGCGTTTGGTCATGGGCGTCATAGCCATAGTCCCACTGATATTGAGCCTAGTTGTGCTGGCAAAGTATCCGCTGGTGGGAGGCATACTCACAAAGCTGAAAAAGGATGTGGAGAGCCTGCACATACAAAAAGCCAAGAAACTTGGCAGTCGCTGATAAGCAGGATCAATCACTAGATCCTCCATCTTCTGAAGAGGACGGTTGCCAAGAGTAACATCATTGCCGAGAAAGTTGCGACGACAAGAAGATCTGGCAGGACCGTAGCCAAGTCCCAACCGTTGATCATGATTGTTCGAATTGACTCTATGCCATACGTCACGGGATTGAACTTGGCTATCGTGGCAAACCATGAGGGCATAGACTCGAAAGAAGAGATAGACGGGCTTAGAAAAACCAGCGGCAGCGCTAGCATGTTCAGGAAAGCCTGGTGAGCCTCGATGTTCTTGGCAGACACAGCGACCGCAAGCGACAATCCGCCAAACGCCAAACACAATAGCATCGCTATTAATATCACGGCTACTATACCGACAAGACCAGTGGCCACCGTCACACCCATGACTAACGCTACTCCACAAATTATGACTGCTTGGACGCCAACTTTCAAGGCGAACGAGAGGGTCTTACCTGATGCTATAGCGCTTCTTGCAATCGGAGCCACAAGCATCTTCCTGAAATATCCTTCCTGAACATCGATGACGATTGAATAGCCTCCAAGGATCCCCCCCAAAACCGCCACCATTATCACAACAGTTGGGGGTAAAGAACTGCAGATACGTTGATGCACCGAAAAATCTTCCCATGATATCAGTGGGGAGCTGGAAGATATTCCCCATGAAGGCAAGCCACGCGATCGGCTGGATCAATGCTGAGAACATTGCGCTCCTGGATCTGCGGAAATATATCAACTCCCTCCAACAGACATTCCAAGTGTCATGAAGAAACCCGACAACCATGGTCTGTAACACCACATCATCTTACTTCTATGGATCATCACGATTCACCCGAAGTGGTGTTCAGACCGAACCATATAGTTTGCGGAACCATGATTGCATCTTAGGCAGGAAATGTCCGAGGAAATCTGGGAACTGGTTCTTGAGAGAAGCATTCAAAAAAAGGAAGGGAGAAAGCGGAATGTCTCAGGAAACGCTTCTCCTAAAGAGGATCGTTGCAATGGCTATCATGGCTATCGAGAACAGTCCTACTACGCCAAGGTCAACTAGCATCGCGGACCAGTCTATGGCTACCCACCCACTTGTGAACAATGCTCTTATCGGTGTTATACCGTAAGTCACCGGATTGAATTGCGCTGCAGTGCTGAGCCATGATGGCATCATGCTCAATGGAAACATGGCTGGACTCATGAAGAGAAGTGGAAACATCAGCAAGTTCATTACCATCATCAGGGCGTCCATGCTCTTGAGTGTAGCTGCTATTGCCATTGACATGCCTGCAAAGCCTAGACACAACAACATAGCTATCAGTATGGCCAACACAAAGCCTATTATGCCGGTTGCCACTGTTACGCCCATAAAAATGGCTATCACACCTATTATTGTCGCCTGAATACCCGTTCTAATACTCGACGAGATTATTTTGCCTGCAGCTACGGATGTTCTTGAAATGGGCGCCGCCAGCATCTTGTTGAGATACCCGAGTCGACGATCCCAGACTATCGAGTTCCCTCCCATGATCCCACCCATGAGCGTAACCATCGCTATCACACCAGGTGCGAAGAACGCCAAGTAACTTGATGCACCAAAGAGTAACTGGGAGAGATTGAAGCCAGGAGGTAAGCTTATTCCTCCAAGACTGACATTTGAAAAATTGAACATGTTCCCCATGAATACTAGCCATATGAACGGCGTGATCAGCGTCATAGTTATCATTGCCCTGGATCTTATGAAGTGCTTCAACTCTCTCCAACATACGGACCACGTGTCTTGAAGTACTCTGACTACCATTACATTCTCGCCCTCCTCATTCTGATCCTTTCCATCATGTGTTCCATTCGACTGCCTTCCTCTTCACGAAGCGCTCTGCCAGTGTAAGCTAGAAACACGTCGTCGAGAGATGGCCTTTTCACTGAGATGCTCTCTATTGTAGCCCCGACCTTCTCTGCAACTTTGAATATCTGAGGCACAGCTGTCGCGCCTTCTTTCACAACGATATTGAAAACGTTGTCTCCATTGATTGTTGATTTCTTGCCAGACTGAGTCGCAATCCAAGACTGTGCAGCCCCGCCGCCGGGGAATCCAACTCCTCCTGGGAAACCTTTAGTCTTGCCTTTGCCCTTGGCTTTCTTCATCAGCTCTGCAACTTTCTCAAAGTTCGCTGGCATACCAGGTGGTCCTTGTTGTGTCTGTATCAAGTTCTCAACGAAGGGTTGTTTTCTGATCTCTGCTAGAGCTTCTTGTGCCTTGTCCTTCGATTCAGAAGCAATCTTTATTGTTACGACGTCTCCTCCAAGATTGCCCTTGAGTTTTTCTGGATCGTCCATGGCTTTTATCTCTCCGTGGTCTATTATGGCAACCCTCTCACATAGTTTGTCAGCTTCGTCCATGTAG
>JAHPYV010000135.1 GCA_019058495.1 Promethearchaeati archaeon | reverse complement strand
TAACAGAACAACATGGATACCAGAAATTCTGCCTGCTGGAAATGAAAAAGGAAAATGGAATTTCTTTAATACTGGAAGCGCTGGCAAGAAAACCCTCCTCAACGTGTGCTTTGCCTTGTCCGTGCACAAAGTAGCCGCTGAAAATAACCGTCCCTTACCAACTTTTCTAATAATAGACACTCCAATGAAGAACATTGGAGAAGAGGTGAACAAACAGATCTTCGAATCCTTTTACCATCATCTATACGATTTAGCGGAAAGTTCTCTTTCTGGGACACAGTTTATCATCATAGACAAAGAATATTTCCCGCCCACAAAAGAAATCGAAATACTTGAGCGAAAAATGACGCCAGAAGATAAGGAGAATCCGCCTTTGATATCATACTACCGCGGTCCTTGACTAATATGCTACTATAACGCCTTCTACCATGTCCCGCAACTGAGCTAAAAGTACATCTGCAATGATTCTAATATATCTTTATTGATCAAGTTCGTGAACTCCTAGCTGACTCATGCCGCTATTAGCCGTAAGACTAACCTCTATGAAGTGTTACTTGTCACCCAGAGGTGTGTGCGCGCGCTAAAGAGAAAGAGTTAAAATAAGAGAGCTTCACATAAGCGCGTACGGCTATTGGCGCTTAGCATGTGACATGGTTCTTTCCCAAATTCGGAGACGGAAAAGCAATGAAACTTATCGTAGCGATATGTGGAGCTTCAGGAGTCCTTTATGGGATAGAACTCTTAAAGACGCTCAAAGAACTTGGCATCGAATCCCATCTTATCATCAGCGAGTGGGGTAGAAAAGTCATTGAGAATGAAACTACGTATACCGAGGCAAGTGTATCAGCACTTGCATCCCATTCTTACGGGTATCGACAAATGGATGCTAGCATAGCTAGTTCCTCCTTTCTCGTTGATGGGATGATTATTTGTCCTGCAACATCAGCCACAGTTGGTAAAATTGCCAATGGAGACGCAGATAATCTGATTGCGCGACCAGCAGACAACATGTTGAGAATGCGAAAGCCTTTGATCATTGCAATCCGTGAGAGCCCCTTAAGTCTCCCTTGTCTTCGGAACCTGTGCGAACTGAGTAGCGCAGGGGCAACGATTATGCCATTAGCTCCTGCTTTTTATCACAAGCCTAAATATATAGAAGATCTAATCGCATTCATGGTTGGAAAGATACTGGATTCATTGGGTATAAAAAATGAAAAATATGCTAGGTGGGAGTGAGAAATGGATTTTCGACAGTATGTTGGCAAACTGGAGAGAGAGGGAAACCTCCTCAGAATCAGGAAAGTAGTTTCAGGTGATTTGGAGGCAGCTGCTGTTTTGAAGACGGCTGAGCCAAATCCTGTGCTGTTTGAGAATATCAAGGAGACCAAAGGATTCCGGGTAGTTGGAAACGTCTTTTGTGCAAAAGAAAGCATCGCCAAGTATTTCGGAATCACAACTGCTGACCTAATCCCAAAAATCACCAAGGCGATTGACCAACGTAACCAACCGGAGGAGATCAAGAACGCTCCGTGTCAAGAAGTCGATATGGGGACTGTTGATCTTAACAAATTACCCATCCTCAGGCACACTAAACAAGATGGGGGAAAGTACATCTCTTCGGCAGTTGTTGTTACAAGAGATCCTGAGTATGGACAGAACTTGGACTTCCACCGAGCGATGCAGATCTCCAACAATAAGATGAGTACTAGGATTGTCGAGGGTAGGGATTTTCACAAATTCCTTGAGCGAAATGGAGAAGTTGAAGCGGCATATTGTGTTGGCAATACTGCCAACGTTCTAGTCGCCGCTGCGATCTCTGTTCAGACTGGAATTGATGAAATGTATATCGCAAACGCTCTTGAAAAAACGCGAGTCACAAAAGCGAAATCAGTGAATCTCTTAATTCCTGCTGATTGCGAGGTAGTGCTCGAGGGTAGGGTTTTTATGAAAGAAAGAGCCGCTGAGGGACCATTCATTGACATAACCGACACTTTCGATGTTATCAGGCAGGAACCCGTTTTCGAAGTCCGCAAGATCACTCATAGGAGAGACCCCATATGGCAAGCTCTTCTCCCAGGTGCCTTAGAGCATAAACTACTCATGGGAATGCCTAAGGAGCCAACGATTTTCAAGAAGGTTACGGAGGCGGGTGTCAGATGCCTTGACGTCAACGTGAATCCTGGAGGATGTTCATGGCTCCACGCAATAGTGAAGATCGATAAGAAGAACGAAGACGATGGCAAGAAGGCAGTTCTTGCAGCCTTTGAAGGCCATAAGAGTTGCAAGCATGTATTCGTAGTCGATAAAGACATTAACATCTATGATCCACTCCAAGTTGAGTGGTCGATGGCTACAAGGTTCCAAGCAGACCGAGGACTGGTAAACAAGGGGAAGGAGCCCGGATCGAGTCTGGATCCAAGTGCCGAGCCAGGAACCAAAATAACCAACAAGGTAGGGTTCGACCTGACAGCGCCGATAGTAACAAAGGGAAAAAGCTTCTCTCGAGCTGAATTCCCCAAAGCTGATCTAAAAAAGTATGTCGAGGAATGAACTATGCAACTAACTTCTGAAGAGAAGAAGATGGCTGACGGCGAGTACGGCTATGCCACTCAGAAAGCAATGGAGATACTGGTTACCTTAGGGGATATCTATGGAGCCGAACGGATGATTCCCGTCAGTTCAGTTCAAGTCGCCGGTGTAAGTTATGCAAATCTTGAAGAAGCGGGGCTTGAGTGGCTGGCTGAGATGGCTAAGGATGGAAAGGTTCGTGTACTTACTACGTTGAATCCAGCAGGTATGGATCTTGAAGAGTGGAAGAGACTTGGGATAAGTGAGGATTTCGCCAGAAATCAACAGCGTGTGATCGATGCGTTTTCCCGAATGGGGATTATCACAACATGTACATGTACCCCTTATCTTGTCGGAAACGTACCCCACTTTGGTGAACACATAGCGTGGTCAGAGAGTAGCGCAATCTGTTATGCTAACTCGGTACTGGGAGCCCGAACCAACCGTGAGGGGGGACCCAGTGCCCTTGGTGCAGCATTGACTGGAAGAACACCGGAGTATGGTTTTCATCTGGACAACAAGAGACAACCACAAGTGAAAGCCCAAGTACAGGCAAAACTAGATGGGACATACCAATTTGGCGCTTTAGGAAAGGTTCTGGGCGAAAAGTTGGGGGAAAAGATTAGTTATATCACAGGAATCCCAAGCGCATCAGTCGAGGAACTCAAATCCCTTTGTGCTTCCTATGCTACCTATGGGGGAGTTGCCCTCTTCCACATTGAGGGGATCACTCCCGATAGAGTCAGCCAAATTCCTGTTGAAACAGTTACGATTACGGATGAGGACATTAAAGCTGCGATCAATGCTTTGAATCAAGAAACATCTATCGATTTTGTCAGTATTGGTTGCCCACACGCGACATTGGCTGAACTCGAATACATTGCCAACAAATTGAAAGGAAAACAAGTGAAGAAAGAGGTCTGGATAACGACTGCACGCCCCACGAAGCAAATGGCAGACCGGATGGGTTTCACCAAAATGATCGAAGGAGCTGGAGCCAAGATTGCTGCAGATACTTGCTGTGTCGTGGCTCCCATAAAAGGGAGATTTGTTGGATTAGCCACCGACTCAGCTAAGGGCTGCTATTACGGATCAGGGAAAAACAGGTTCAAGGTAAAATTGATGTCTATCGATGAATGCATTGAGGAGGCGATTAGGTAGATGCAGCTAAAAGGAAGAAAAATCTACAAAGGCAAAGCAGAAGGGGAAGCAATCGTAACGAAACAAAGCATCTCATTCTACGGTGGTGTCGACCCGTCAACTGGAACGATTGTGGAACGGGGGCATGAGCTAGAGGGAAAATCGATCACGGGGAAGATCCTTGTATTCCCGACGGGAAAGGGATCGACTGTTGGCTCCTATGTACTTTATCAAATGTCTAAGAATGGCAAAGGACCGAAAGGACTCGTCCTAAAAGAGTGTGAGGCAATTGTGGCAGTCGGATGCATCATTGGCGAAATCCCATGCATTGACCACATCGACATCGAGAAGCTAACCACGGGTAGACACCTCATCCTAGATGCGAACAAATCTGCTTTGGAGTTCAAGTGAGAACCCTCGGATAACCTACAGTTCCGAGGAATCTGAAAGTAGGAAAGGAATTCGCACCGCTGACCAATGGGCATCAATGGCTGTATTGGATTAACACGTAACCTTTCAGTTCTGTTCGAAAAACCGATTTGAATAAATGAAGCATTCATGAGCGAGATTATCGATCCAGTACCAGTTTCACGGAGTGAAGAATATGGAGGTTGTGAGTTGAGTAGTGAACCAGAATGGTCCTTCGTCAGGGTACGATCAACGTACCAACATGCTCGCCTCTCAGAGCTTTGGAGATATTTCCTTCTTTGAGCGCGTCAATCACCATTGATGGGATGCCCAGCTTTGCGATGGACATTAGTTCTTTAAACTTCCGACTCATTCCCCCATCGACATCACGATAAGAACCCTCTTTCGGAACGAGTTTGTTTTTTTCAGAAAAGGCGATTCTCCTAACCAGTTTGGCATCAGGATTCTTCTTTGGATCATCAGTGAAAATACCTTGGACATCAGTCCCACTAGCCACCAAATCCACATCTTTTAGTTCTCTTGCACACAAGTATAGAATAGTATCGCCTGAGAGAACAGCGGGGTCACCATTCTTATCGAAGACCAGATCCCCAAATAGAACGGGTATGTAAGTTGGAAGTAAATGTTTGATTATGTTGGGATCAAAAGAAGCATCAGTACTAACCCAAGGACGGTCTCTGTCCCTAGCAGTCGCCGTAAACATAGAACGAGGAGAGAAACCGATCACCGGCAGACCGCAAGTAAGCATCTCATTGAGCAGAACAAGATTCTCAACCTGAACAGAGTACAGAGTCAAGGGCCATCCCACTGAAACTCGCATCGACTCATCAGACTTGAGAAATTCACTGACAGGGAAGTGACCAAACACGCCTGCACCGTGGACTATCACCAAGTATCCAAGATACTGAAGTGAATCTTTTATCTCTGAACAAATCCTCTTCACTGCATCTACGTTGACGAATCTAGTGCCACTCTCCAATATACTGGCTGGATAAAGCGGAAAATCACTAGAGCCCTTGTGAGTGACAACGCTCCCACCTAGTTTTAAGATAACATTTCTCCTCTTTGGCACTTCTTCCTACACCAACCCCAATATTAATAATCATGACAGTTACATTGTTCAAGAAGCGACACGACAATATAATATTACTGCAGCTTTGTAATGACTATAGGAGAAGATTGAGCAAGATCGATTCTATTGGAGCCCCTTCCTCTGGATGATAAGTTTTCTTGGAGTGGTCCACTTGGCAAGAGACAAAATCAAGAAGGCAGCAAGCGACAAGCAGTCGATAGGCAACTCTACGACCCAGAGAAAAAGTGACCACATCCGTATATGCTTAACTGAGGATGTTCAAGCACTCCATAAGAAGCCAGGGTTCGAAGACGTTGAGCTTGTCCACAATGCTCTTCCCGAAATGAATATAGAAGATGTGAACATTGGAACGGAAATGTTTGGAAGAAAGCTGAGAGCCCCATTAGTCATAGCAGGGATGACTGGCGGGCACCCGATAGCTATGAGGATAAACGCGGTTTTGGCAGAGTTGGCCCAGGAAACAGGCATTGGAATGGGAGTCGGAAGTCAGAGAGCAGCTATTGAGAACTCCTCTTTGGCTGAAACATACTCAGTTGTCAGGAAGGTTGCCCCTGATGCGCTTGTTATTGCAAACCTAGGTGCACCACAGCTCGCCAGAGGATATGGAGTTAGAGAGGCCAAGAAGGCAGTCGAAATGATAGAGGCCGACGCATTAGCGATTCACCTTAACCCGCTCCAAGAGGCGGTGCAATTGGAGGGAGAAACCAGCACCAGAGAAGTACTAAATAGGATCGGCGTTGTCGCTGAACAACTCGAGGTTCCTGTTGTCGCCAAGGAAACTGGTTGTGGAATAGCTTATGAAGAAGCATCCAAACTTGCAAAAGCACACGTGAAAGGGATCGATGTCGGAGGGGCTGGTGGCACAAGTTGGTCTGCCGTGGAGGCTTACAGGGAGATCGGTCATGAGACCAGCAGAACCGAGGATGAACATCTCGGCCTCACGTTCAGAGACTGGGGAATCCCAACAGCTGTGAGCATAGTTGAAGTATCAGCAGTTAAGGAACTAAAAATAATAGCCACTGGAGGCGTCAGAAATGGAATTGATGTTGCGAAGGCCATTGCGCTTGGCGCCAATGTGGCAGGAATAGCACTGCCTTTTCTCAAACCTGCCTATGCTGGCGATAAGAATTTTCTGAGAGTCATGGTTGCTAGATTGATTAGGGAAATAAAAACAGCCATGTACCTAACTGGCGCAACCGATCTGAAAGCATTGGCAAAAACAAATCTGGTGTTGAAAAGTGAAACAGCCCAATGGCTTGAAATGCGAGGATTCGATCCCAAAAGATACTCTAAACGGAGAACCTCAGATAATTCATAGAATCGAATCCGATCGAAAACAGAACTGGACGCCTCGAAACATGAGGTATAAGCACAAGACTTTTATACGATTTCGCTTTACCGAGATACTACTGAGTGTAACCTGAATCCCAGATGATCCTCTGACAAGGGGTGAAACTTGCTTTTGTCGAAGAAGTTTGATGTTCCAAAGGAACTCTCTGATAAAGCATATCAAGCGGTTGAAATAGCAAGAAAAAGCGGAAGAGTCAAGAAAGGCACAAACGAGTCTACAAAGGCTGTTGAAAGAAGCGCAGCAAAACTCGTTGTCATAGCTTCCGACGTAGACCCGCCTGAAATTGTGGCACCCTTGCCATATATCTGTGATGAGAAGAAGATTCCATTCATGTTTGTTCCCAGCAAAGATAAACTCGGAAGCGCCTGTGGAATCGATGTAGCGGCTGGAGCAGTAGCAATCGCGGAAGCTGGCGACGCAGAGAAACTAGTGAAAGAGATCATAGAGAAACTGAAAGAAATGAGAGAAACTGGAAAATCAAAGAAAGAGTGATATATTCCACGAAAACTCTTCTGCAAGGCGCGACTCTTGGCCCAGGAGAGGAATCAGATAGAAAGATTATGCTGCTTCGCTTAAAGATACTGTTTTCTTATAGATACTGGAACTCTTGAAGGTGAATGTGATATGTCTAGGGGTCCCGGAATGGAGGACTTGTCGATACCCGCTGAGATTATACAAGTAGTTGGTAGAACTGGGGTGACTGGGGAGATAACGCAGGTTAAAGTCAGAGTATTGGAAGGACGAGACAAAGGAAGGATACTAACGAGAAACATCAAGGGCCCTGTTAGAGTCGGTGATATGCTTGTACTACGGGAAACTGAAAGAGAAGCGAGGAAACTCAGAACACCATAAGTAAAAACCAGCACAAATTGTCTGAACATAGGTGGACGTTCATGGTCAGAGAAGTGAAGTGTTCTTTCTGCGGCTCGGTCATCAAATTTGGGACCGGGATAATGTACGTGAAAAACGATGGAGCCATCATGAACTTTTGCTCATCAAAATGCAGAAAGAACATGACTGAACTGAAAAGGGACCCAAGAAAACTAAAGTGGACAGTCGTTCACCCAACTCCCAAGGCCAAGAAGGGGACCCAAGAAACTCCGAAAGGCAAAGCCAAGCGCTGAGATCACTTCTTGCTCCTGTCCATCAAACAGGTTTCAATCACCGTTTCTGAGAATCCTTTCAAATACTTTTTATCGGTCTTCTGAAACTCTGAATTAAGAAGCCTCAAGAGAGTACTTCGACCATTACCCTCTGTGACCCGCCCCTCGACAATCCCTATACAAGTATTGCGGAGCTCTTGAGTAT
>JAHPYV010000134.1 GCA_019058495.1 Promethearchaeati archaeon | reverse complement strand
AGCTCCTCTCGCCAGCACAGCGGATGGCAGCTACAAGCCACCCAACTTGTTGGGTAGTGGTTGACTACGCTAGCCCTTTTGCAGGCCTCTCTTTTGGTTTTATCCTTGTGGAGCCAATCGTGGAGCAAGCTGACATTTAAATACCATTGTAGCAATTGGATCAAGCATTATTGGTGAATTGGTTTTGTGGGACTGAGAGGGGAAACAAGTTATGAAGCTTCATAATGTGAATGAAATAGCCGATCATGTCTACTGGGTTGGTGTTAGAGACTGGAGTAGAAGAATGTTCGACGCTTTGATTCCGCTACCATACGGAACAACATACAACTCCTACTTGGTGCAAGGAGAAGAGAAGTCCGCGTTAGTGGACACAGTCAACCCTGGATTCGAAAAGGAGTTAGAAGCGAAGATAAGGGAAGTTATGGATCCCAGTGAGTTAGACTACGTTGTAATGAACCATGCTGAACCAGATCACGCTGGTTCGATACCTCACGTTTTTTCGCTCAACAAGAAAGCGGAACTCATAACGAGTGAGAAGGGTGCACAAATGGCTCGCATCTACTACGGCACGCTTCCGGAGCGTATACATGTAGTGAAGGAGGGTGACACGATCGAGCTTGGCGGGAAGTCGTTTGAGTTTGTTGATGCTCCTTTTCTCCACTGGCCCGAGACAATCTTCACATATCTTGTCGAGGACAAGATCCTTTTCCCGTGCGATTTCTTCGGTTCTCACATTGCTCACGGCGTGTATGACGAGGATGTAGCAGATGTGAGCGTAATGAGCAAACGCTACTTTGGCGAAATAATGATGCCGTACAAAGGCATGGGTAAGAGGGCTCTTGACAAGATCAAGGAGATGGAGATTGAGATAATTGCCCCAAGTCATGGTCCCATCCACAAACACCCACAGCGAATCATGGATCTGTACAATGATTGGGTCAACGGCGCGACTAGGCAAAAGGTCACAGTTGTCTACGCGACCATGTGGGGTGATGTGGAGAAGATGATATTCCCCTTAGTTGAAACACTACAATCTGAAGGGGTAGAAGTAGCTGTACACAATTTGGTTGTAGCAGACATTGGCCGAATCGCTGAGGACCTAGTTGACTCCCGGGCAATAGTGCTTGGAACACCTACAGTTCTGGGTGGAGCGCATCCTCTTGCAGTATACGCCGCGTTCCTAGCTAAGGCGCTAAGACCACCTGCAAAGTACGCAGCAGTTCTAACATCATATGGGTGGGGTGGAGGAGCCCTAAAACAAATTGCAGATCTGGTAGGTCCTCTCAAACTCGAGGTAGTGGCAGCGCTGGAGGTAAATGGTCCGCCGTCAGGAAATGACTTATCAAAAATCGTCGAAATAGGCAAGACCCTTGCAAGCAAGGTCAAAGAGGAGAAATAACAGATCTTCAGAAAGAGGTCGGCGTAGAGGCTCACACCTGTACCGCCGCGATCGTCTTCAACTTCGCTGTGATGTAAGGAGTGACTCTCTTCTTGAGGATCTTTATGAGTCCAGGATCACTCCTGTAATACACATCCTCGATACCCAATACTATGATTTTGCCGGAGGAATCTGGTGATATCTCAAGCACGCGCCTCTTATGGTTTTCTTCCATGGCAAAGATCATGTCAGCCCAGTCGATTACTTCCTTCGTCAAAGGATTAATGGCTGATTCATCACTCCCGGCAGACCTGACATCCAACTCAACCCAGTTCCTAAAAACCTGCTCGGCAGTAGGGCTTCGTTCAAGATTTCCCGAGCAAATGAACAAGACTCTCAATTTCTTGGACTTTTTTTCATCTTTTCTTCTTGCCAAATATCATCGTCTCCACTGAAATGCAACTCGATCGCCGAGCACAATAGGAGTAATGTATGCTGAACGCTTTCAAAAACCTTATTGTCATCAGGGAAAGATAGAGATAGATACATGTCGGATAACTGATCAGTAGAATTGGCAAGGCAACAGCGCAAACGAGCAAAATCGGAGGCGAAAGCGCATGGAGATCTGCAACTACAACCCCGAATACCTCCAAGAATATTGCAGTCTTCTTAATACCTCCAACGCTGACCGACCTGACTTTGAAGAGACAAGCCTCAAGGGTCTAGCATCATTTCTATCCTCACCGTACTATGATCCGGGGGGACATCTCCTCGTCTTCATAGAGGATAAATTAGTCGCAGCCGTAATGGGCTCACGCAACATCGGATACAGCGTGCTGACTCCTGAGCGAATTAACTTCACGCTTACCGTGCTACCAGACTTCAGGGGCAGAGGAATCGGGAGAACGATCCTCGAAAAAGCTATGATTCACTTCAAAAAGCATGGTATGAGGGTAGCTGTCGTCGACGACGTGCACGCGAAATGCAAAGGCAGCATGGCGTTCTACACAAAATTGGGGTTCAAGGAAGTTTCGCATGGATATTGGATGGAGCGGAAATTCCCAACTGGTAGCGGAAGCCCTCCTTTTCCCACAAGTGTTCCTCGCGGGTACAGGATCAGACCTTTAGAAGGTCCCAAGGAGCTCGAGACATTCAGAGCTGTACTTAATGAGGCTTTTTCAGACGCCCCTTTCTTCACGCCGATGGACCAGGAGAGATTCGAGCAAAGATATGTTAAAAGGCCATACGTTGACCTGGCCGGCTATTTTGTTGCAATCCATGAAGCATCCAACTTTACTGTTGGAACCGTAGCCAGCCAAATTGACTACGATTACAACAAGGTCAAGAAAGACGATTTCGGAGAGGTGAGGGCTGTCGGCGTGTTGAAAGCTCATAGAAGGAAAGGGCTTGCTGCTTGCCTGGTGACTCACAGCATGAATTGGATCGCTGCACGTGGAATGACCTCCGCGAAGCTTGGAACCAACAACCCTGAAGCACTAAAAGTCTACTTGTCGCTAGGGTTCAAAACCCTCCACGAGTACTTACGGTACGAGAAATCATTCTCGTAGAGTCGTTGCTTGAATAGATACGGGACTAGAGACCGCTACGTTTCATGTTGTCTACACTACGAATACGATCAGGCTCAACAATAAGAAGAGTCCGCCAGTAGCTATCATGATCAGATGAGAATGCTGCGTAGTCTCTCGGTGCTGTGCTTTTTCGCGTATTATCTGCTTTACCATATAGTCTTGAGTGGCGGGAGGTATTGTTCCATATCCTACTTCCTGAGATGCTCCACTGCTGCGCCCACTAAGCACTCCTATTCCTATCCAGAGTAAGCCATCGAAGAACAGAAGAGTCTGCAACCCGCTTTTGTCGATTTGGAACGTAAATAACGCCGACTGCGCTGCCAAGGCTATTAACGCTTCTACTCCTAACGTTATTAGCACTGCGACAACTATTAGTGGAAGGTACTTTGCGATGAACATTCGGCTCCTGCGCTTTCTTGGGTTTTGTGGTCTGCGTTTTCCCTTTACGTCTTCAGCATTACCCAACCTTTCTCCTCTCCTTTGCCGCACGTGTGAGAAGGGCTTTCGACAACATATATCTTTTCTTGAACATGGTGAAACCTTGTCCGCGGTTGAGTCTGAGATCCCGCCAGATTGAATTACATGCTCTGTCCTGTTTCCGCTCTGACAGGAATTGTTGCATGGAGACGCTGCGAGGTTAGATTTGTCCTTTGATTGTGTCAATCATGCCTTTGAATATCTTTTCCCCCAGCTTCTTGTCAGCTTTAATTCTCCTTTTCGATTTGAAGTGTTCAAGACATTCATGAAGCATAGTTCTCAGAGCGCTAAACTTCTTTCCGCCGAACTCTTGGAATCCTCCCAACCCTGCAACTGAAGGCCACCTCCTCAGGACTTCAAGGGGATCTCGATTCGCAACTTCATTTAGTTCCTCAAGTCTCTCACCATCGAGCAAGCCAAGGTAAGCCGCGACAGAGTGTTCGATGATATAAGCGTGCTCACCAGAGTAGTCAACTGGCATCCTCACCTCATCTGGCAAAAAGACAGTGACGTCGACGCCGAGCTGCTCACTGTACTTTCCTATCATTGTTATTAGCTCTGTATTGCCTCCATGCCCGTTCAAGATAACGACTTTCTTCGGTTTGGAGACAAGTTGATTCAGGTAGAATCGAAGAAATTCAAGAGTTTTCTCGGCGAATTCCTTGAATGGTATGTAACGAGGAGACCAGAACTTCGCTATTTCGCCTGCCATGTCAGTTGAGAACGGGATATGTGCATAGTAGCTCGCGCCTGAAACATTAGCTAGTCTAAGGCACGCCTCCTTCACAACCCTACTATCAATATCGATAGGTAGGGCCGGCCCATGAGCCTCATAGTCGTTACCGATGCTAAAAAGTGCTATTTCTCCTGAGTCTTTGAAGGGACCGTAGCTGTCCATCATATCCAAAGTCACGCGACCGGGATCAGTCAAAAACGAACCATCTCCTTTCTTCCAATTCCCTAGTCCCAATAATTATACGTCGATATATGTAAAAAGGATGGCTTCTCAAGATTGATGTGGTGCTTAGGATTCTGGAGGTTGTTCCTCCTTTGGCTGAAACCGATTACGATGTTATTGTCGTAGGCGCTGGCCCCGCAGGCAGCGCGGCCTCAATGAAATGTTCTCAAGCGGGTCTAAAGACAATACTAATCGAAGGCCAATCCTTCGGAAGAGACAAGCTTTGCGCAGGAGGGGTCAACCCATGGGTCATAAGAAAGCTCGAGGTTCCCGATAGCTTAATTGAGAGAACCATCGAGCAAGTTCAGGTTGTGGCGGGATCAAGAAAGATCCCAGTAATTCCTTTGCCAGACGACATGGCTTACCGTATGGTACTCAGGAAAGATTTCGACTGGTTCCTAGTTAGGAAAGCCAAAGAAGCGGGTTCCACGACCAAGGACAGAACGAAAGTCTACTCTGTGTTGAAGGACGCCGAAGGAAGGGTCTCCGGTGTTAGCTCCTCTGAGGGTGATGTGAAGGCTAGGCTTGTGATTGGGTGTGATGGCGCGTCGAGCGTTGTTGCCAGAACATCAGGCTTGTGGGAGAAATGGTGGTCCCGCAGAGGCATGAAAAGGGGTTGGCGGAATCATCAGGCATTCTGTCTTGAGACACAGATGCGTCTGAACCCGAAAGAAATAGAGCGGAGGGTCGGCAACACGATGACTCTCCTCTTCGAGAAGAGCTTCCCGGGATATTATTGGATCTTTCCGAAAAGCAGCGTCCTAACGGTTGGGGCGCTTTCGCTATCCTGATCGATGAGCATTGAGAAGCTCAAAGAACGTCTAAATAAGGTCATCAAATACAATGCTGTTGCAACTGATGCGCTCCGCGGTGGGAAGATGACAGCATTGAGAGGAGCATACCTGCCGATACACGGTCCACTTTATCCGTCCTTTGATGATGGAGTTATGGTTGCAGGGGACAGGCTTCCCACGTAGGTGCAGTATGGGGCGAGGGAATATATTTCGCAGTCAGAGCTGGAATAGCTGCTGGGGAAACTGCGATCCAGGCAATCAGAAATGATGATGTGTCAAAGCAGTTTCTCAAGGCATATGAGGAGCGCTGGAAACAGGAAATAGGAGATAATCTTTCGGTCCAAGCAAAGATCCTCGGCGAAGCTCTAACTCCTCTTGAAGCAACAATAAGCTTTGCCGAGTATCTCATCAAAGAAAAGAGCAGGCTCTACCCTTAGGTGGCTAATGTTTGGATAGCGTCCACACGGTATCAAAAATCCCTTCGATCATCTTCGCTATAAGTGGTGAGCTCATATACACTCTGCCAACGTGAACCCTAGGTTCAATCTTATGTGGTGCTTCGTGCGGCTCAAGGTATAACCAGTTCTTGGTGTCGGCGACAGAGCCAAATGGGAAAAGTCCTTCAATATCGGTGGTAGGCTCAAGGGAGGTTTCTCAAGTAGCGTTCGATCAACAAGCTGGATATGTCCGATTTCTGAAAAGAACTCGACTATGTTTTTGGACATGAAACCTCTAGCTGCTAGGACCGTTGTGTTCACGCCTCGTTGAGATGCCCTTACTAAGACATTTTCGAACTGCTTTCCCCAAACTGGATCCTCAAGGCTTGAATAACCTATTGTGGTAATCTTCAGGGTTCTCTTAGCAGAGTGTATGAACGATATCAGCGCCTTCGTCCACGAGTCTTTATCTGCGTAATCATTAATTTCGATCCTTTCAACTTGTCCAACTTTAGAGGCTTCTTTCAACAACTTGTCGAGCTCCTCGATCTTCCAAAGAATGATCACGCCATGCTCAGATATGGAGCCTCCAGATGTGAGCCCCATATCTTCCAGTTGTTTGACTGCTTTCTTGAACTGCTGCGTCTTGGTCTTCTGGTTCTTGGTCATCTTTCTCAGAGAATTAATCAGACTTGGATCGCTTATTTTCAGCCGCGGTCTGGCAGTTGATTTCGTTTTCCGGATCATTTCGATCGCCACCTTAGTCTTTTCTGTGCTTTTTCTCCTCTATTCTATCGGCTCTGGGGAATAGAAAACAATTCCCAATTGCCGGGTCTTCACAGGTAAAGATAACGCAGCGCGCAGCTCCTTCCGTTATTAATACGATCACAAGATTGCGACAGAGACGGGCAAGCATATAAATATCACAAAAGCTTGAAGTCCTAAGTAAAAACATTCCCGAATATATGCGGAGGGAGAATCAAAAGATGGTTAGAGAGATGACTGAAACAAATCTACGCAGCGCATATGGCGGCGAGAGCCAAGCCCATATGAGATACAACACTTTTGCGGAAAGAGCGAAAGAGAAGTTCCCCAATGTTTCCAGAATGTTCACGGCAATTGCTGCTGCAGAAAAGATACACGCAAACAATCACTTTAGGAATATAAAGACTAAGGGATCAGCCACGGTGACTTCCGGCGCACTCTTCGGATCTTCAAACACATCTGAGGATCTTCAGGCAGGGATCGATGGAGAAAGTTTCGAAATCAATGAGATGTATCCGGCATACAGAGCTGTGGCCCAGTTTCAAGGTGAAAAAGGCGCGGATCTAAGTTTCAAGTACGCCGAGGAAGCTGAGAAAACGCATCTCACATTCTATCAGAAGGCAAAACAGGCCGTAGACAAGGGGAAAGACCTGCCTCTCGGAAAGATGCAGATATGTTCTGTCTGTGGTTACACCATGGAGGGCGACGCGCCAGACAAGTGCCCAATATGCGGTGCATCAAAAGACAAATTCAAAACCTACTAGAATAAACGCAGACGTGAGGACACATATTGTATCTATAGCCAGATAATGACTTCTCTTTTGAATCCCTTCTATTATTTCTTATAAGGTTCGCGGATTTACGGATTTTGAGAGGAAATCTACAAGAGAGAGTGCCAGCTCTCGTGATGCTGCACACTCTACGTTGAAGCGCAGACTCGGGAAGAGGTGAAAGCAGTCTTTATTTGATTGGAGGTAATGCAAACGCCTTTGATTGAGAAGGATATTAGAGAGAAAGTAGGCCTGATAACATTCAATAGCCCACGAAGAAGGAATGCGCTCAGTGCACAACTAATAGGGGAATTGGAACAGGCACTGCAGGATTTCCAAGAACAGAAAATACTGGTAGCCATACTGAAGGCAGCAGAAGGAAGCAACGTCTGGTCTTCTGGATATGACGTAACGGAACTACCGAGATCCCGTCGAGATCCTTTGGGCTACTTCGATCCTATCGAGAAGACGCTGCGCGCCATTCAGGAATATCCTGGTCCCGTCATTGCAATGGTTCACGGCAGCGTCTGGGGAGGAGCATGTGATCTTGTGATGACCTGCGACATCGTAGTAGGGGACGAAACCTGTTCATTCGCCATCACTCCTGCGAAAATTGGATTGCCATACAATGTCTCTGGGATTCTGCATTTCATGAACCGGCTGGAGTTGAATGTTGCGAAGGAAATGTTTTTCACCGCGGATCCGGTAACGGCAGATAGAGCTGAGCGAATTGGAATACTGAACCA
>JAHPYV010000133.1:7696-7968 GCA_019058495.1 Promethearchaeati archaeon | reverse complement strand
GAGAGACCACGAAATAAGAGATCCTTCATAAATGGTGGATCTGTTGAGATAGAAAACAGAATATGACGCCGTGATATTCACCTTCTCTCCAAGCTCGTACGTACTCTTGTCAGTTGCGACATAGTTAATGATCGCGTAACCGTCATCTTGTGCTCTGCTGCTGGTCGCTGAAAACATCGTCAACAGTACCACAAGTATGATAATGGCGGCTCTTATCTTTCTTAGAAAAGACAACTTTCGCTCACCGATAACTTTACCACAGTTCCTTTGAT
>JAHPYV010000133.1:0-7686 GCA_019058495.1 Promethearchaeati archaeon | reverse complement strand
TCAATACGAGTCTTCTTCAATTTCTCAAGAATCATTCGGAGAGCTCAAGAAACTAGATGAAAGCATACCCTGTGAAACAAATCCGCTGCAAAATCATGGAACACAACTGGGGGAGCAGGTGCCAGCAAACTAAGAAAGCGGAGCAGGACGCACCTTCTTCAAATCACTCAACATGTTCACGCAGCAAATCAACTTCGGACTCGGGGAGTTTTACAATGAATTCCCTTACTGCCCTCTCAATATCCTTGGACTGGGTTATGTACCTTCCGACTATCAGTATATCCGCTCCTTGTTTTAATGCTTGTGCTACCTTATCTGGTGTTATACCACCTGCGACAGCCACTAATATCTTCTTTCCTTTGAAAGCATCCTTCAGTTCCTTCACGTTCCAAGAACCTTCACCGCCAGCCCTCTCAACGTCTATCGAACGATGAAGTATGACGACATCAGGCAATTCTTTCAAAGAAGAAAGTTTCTTTATTGGGTCATCGACATTCATCATATCCAGCATTGCATATGTCCCGAGGCGTTTCGCTTCATAGATGAATCCGTCGAGCGTCACAGTAGCGGCCAAACCAGATGCGACAACAGCATCGGCTGTTTGGTCATAAGCGATGTCTACTTCAACTTTGCCAACATCCAAGGTCTTGAGGTCAGCAACGATGAAGACGTCCTTGGTTATCGTCCTCATCTCTTTTATCACGTTTGTCCCATACTTCTTAATCAGCGGAGTTCCAGCTTCGAGTATTATCCTATCGCTGGTAGGAACAGACTCGATTATTCTCATCGTTTTTTGTAGATCTGGAACATCCAAAGCTATTTGCAGATAAGGAGGTCTCCATAATCTTGGGACTCGGAACCCCATTATCGGATGCTTAGCTCTGTCCTTCTCATAGATTATCTTGTCCAAGCCCGGGTACCCCGTCATAGCTCTCCTTAAGGCTAGTTTCATGGCACTGTAATTATAGTGGTATATCTTCCTATAATCCGTCGCTTTCGGAGATACAAATACTGATGCGATTAATACAGTATCTTCTATTGCGTCCTTTGGAAATATCCCTTCCTCCACCGCGTCTGCCACAGCCTTGGCGACAGCAGCTTGAGCTGGACCAAAAATCCTGTTCGCTTCATCCATATCTTTCACAGTTACCTTGGGAACCACTAGAGTAAATGGCTTTGGAGGGAGATTTGGACGAATAACTGCAAGCACGGGCGTGTGACCAGCGGAAAGATGGGACATACTATTAGCAAAGGCACTTCCAACGGGTCCATTCTTGTCTCCTACCACAAGGTCGATATGGGCTACCTCGTCTCCTTCGCCTACCAATGCCTCACCAATCAAATACATTCGTTAACACACCCTACCTTTAACGCAGATTTATCGGCTTTTGATACCCTCACCCATTCTCCTTGTAAATAGTATTGATGGTCTTTTTAAGTCTACTTCACGTCGTTGACACACGACAGATTTGCTTTTTGCTTATGCCTTCCGAGGCATTTGTTTACCGACATATTTGATGAGATCGACCAACCTGCAGGAATAACCCCATTCGTTGTCATACCAAGCAAGAACCTTGACGAGATTGTTCTTCTTGCCGAGTACGTTTATACTTAACCCATCCACTATTGACGAGTGAGGATTGCGAAGGATATCAGCAGAAACTATAGGTTCCTCCGTATACTCCATGATACCCTTGAGACTTGTCGAAGAAGCACTCTTGAAAGCGTCCTTCACTTCTTGTAAGGCTACTTGCTTCTTAAGTAAAACTGTGAGATCGTTTATTGATCCATCAGGAACAGGTACCCTCAAAGCGAGACCGTCCAGCTTACCGTCTAGTTCTGGCACGACAAGCCCGATGGCCGATGCTGCGCCTGTAGTCGTTGGGATAATTGAGACGGAAGCAGACCTAGCCCTACGCAGATCATCATGAGGGGCGTCCAAGAGTTTTTGATCCATCGTATACGCGTGAGTTGTTGTCATAAAACCCTTTTCGATGCCAAAAGCATCATTTAACACCTTAACTACTGGTGCAAGGGCGCCTGTTGTGCATGACGCCATGGAGATCACACTGTGCTTGGCAGCATCGTATTTTGCTTCATTTACTCCCATCACTATGGTGATGTCAGCATCTTTCGCGGGGGCTGAGATCACTACTTTCTTGGCCCCTGACTGGATGTGCTTTGTAGCATCCGCTTTGGTCCTGAATCTACCAGTGGATTCGAGGACAATATCAGCAGATAGATCTCTCCAAGGAAGTTTTGCAGGATCATTTTCACGCAAGACTTTGATTTTCTGTCCATCTATGTTTATCGTCTTCTCATCGTCTGATGAGACGACCCCATTGTAGACTCCATGGTTCGAATCATACTTGAAGAGGTGTGCAAGCGTCTTTGCATCAGTGATATCGTTCACGGCCGCTACTTGGAATGACTGAGCAAAAGAACTGTCCTTAAATGCTGCTCTAAGGAAATTCCTCCCGATTCTTCCAAATCCATTAATGCCTATCTTCATTCTACATCAACTCTCAAAGCGATACTATACTCTGATTCAAAAACCTAGATATAACTTGCGGTTTTCTCCTTTTATCTCTCCAAAAGGAACAGGTTAATAGCTCCTCATATCCGATATTTCCCTTGTGAATAACTGAGGTACTTGCATACTGCTTTGCATGCATGATTGATTTCGAGACAATTCCTTTGCGAGATTGCATGAAAAGACTCTCCAGGAGAAGAGACTCAGGATAGGCAGAGAATGAATCGCTATTGAGGGAAGATCGACGCTGACGGGCATAAATTCTGCCTTGTATGTGTTTTCCGCTCTTGTCGTAAGTAACGAAGCATGCGAAAGAAAAAATACTGCAAGGGGTACTCTGCGGCTCGCCTGAGATCCTGGAAAGGTTCATTCCTGTTTTCTCTGCGTATTATTGAACATCTATGTTGTGATCTGGAAAGCCAAGTTGCACTAGAAATCCCTTTACGTCTTCTTTGTGGTCGCCCTGCAACTCTATTCTGCCATTTTTCGCCGTTCCACCACATGCGCATTTGTTTTTCAGTTTTGTAGATAGTTCGTGGAGGTTTACTTCTTTCTCGTTTATTCCCTCAATTACCGTTACTTCCTTGTGCCATTTTCTCCTTTCGACACGAACCTTAATTCGCTGCTCTTCTTTTACAATCTCTTGGCATACGCAGAGATCTTTAGGCAGACCACAAGTGGGACAGATTTCAGCCATAAGGTTAATCAACCAATTCCTATACTACGACTTCTCACGTAGACGTTCTGTGAGCCTTATTTGTGCTGTGTGATATTTAAGCATTTTCTAAATGCGAAATTATGATCCATATAGCAGAAATAGCAATCAAGTTGTGGTTATGATGGGGAAAAACATGAAGGTGCTTGTCATCGACGCGCTAGGTTCTGGCAGTGGAGTGAGATTTTCATCGCGCGACGCAGTAGGTTGCGGTCCGAGGAGTGTCGCGGGTATTGTGGAGTCGTTTGGTTCAGAAGCAAGAATACTATCTGCGGAACAGTTTCTTGAAAAGCCTGAGTTAGCCGATAATTATGACTTGCTCATGGTTAGTGCAATGTCTGTTGATCGTCAAGCAGTTCATAAGGTAATCTGCTCTTGGAGGCATTACCACAAGAGTGATCTGGCGATAATTGGTGGACCGATCGCAGGCCAGCCAATGATCTTGTTGAACTTCGGATTCGATACTGTAATATTCGGAGAGGGCGAGAGGAGTCTCCAAGCTCTATTGAAGAATGGATCGCAAGACAACGGGTTTGCGAAGTTTAGAAAGAAGATCATCCTAGGTGGAATACCATACAGAGGAAGAACTGGAGACTTCACTAGATGGATTAATGAAAGGATATCTAAACAAACCCTTTCCAGTAAACAAGAAACATTAAACTCCTTCAGTGCGTCCGTCAAATGTGTTCGGGATTATTCAGGCTACGAAGCATTAAGGTTCTATGTTGAGGTTGCACGTGGTTGCTCGAATTTCCTAAGGACATCAATTCCATTACTAGATGGAAGGAGATGTACAGAATGCCAAAAATGCCGTTATGGTCAACTGGAAGAAAGGATTTTCTGCCCGGTTAACATTCCCCCTGGCTGTGGGTTTTGCAGCGTTCCCTCACTGTTCGGATGTTCTCGAAGCCGAAATGAGGACACAATAGTAAAAGAAGTCAGAGAACTGGTAAAGGCAGGTGTTAGGAGAATAGTGCTCTCAGCAAGTGATTTCTTAGATTATCAGAGGGATCAACTTGATCCCACTCGTCCACTAACTGACCCACATTATCCGCCACCCAACATTAACGGAATTGAAAGTCTTTTGTTCAAGCTAACGTCGATACAGCAGACGCTCGGACTCACAGAGAAGGACTATGTGTATGTGTCGGTCGAGAACATAAAGCCTTGTTTATTCAACGATGAAGTTGCCTCAGTAATAGCCAGATATCTGCCCAGATCCACTATTCACTTAGGCTGCGAAACTGGGTCGGAAGAACACTCCTCGAAATTAGGTAGGCCATCAAGTCCCGCCCAGACCTTAAATGCAGTTAGAATTGCAGTAAGACACGGATTGAGACCTTATGTATACTTCATCCATGGACTGCCAGGACAAACAAGTCAGACAGCAAGAGACACCGTCGATATGATGAAAGAGATGGTCAAGACGGGTGCAGAGAAGATAACACTTTATAAATTCAAACCCCTACCCTTCTCTGCATTTGAAATGTTCCCTCCAGCGTCTCCAGCGAAGAAAGATGAGAACAGTGACAAAATCGAGAGAATTGCACGCAGACTTAACACGGAGTCCAAAAACAATCTCTTGGGCAAGAGTCTCGATGTAATAGTGTGGAAGCCCGTCAGTGGAGTTGGAAGGGAAAGGACTATCTCTTATCCCGTTTCGGATGGTCCAGTTGTCTTGTTATCACGGCAAAATATCAAACAAGGAAAGAGACTAAAGGTTAAAATAATCGAAGTTCTATCTGATCGACTGGTCAAAGGAGAATTAGCCTAGACAAAAAATCCCATAATTAATGATGTGATTGTTTTCGTTTCAAAGGTGAGGTCTATGCCTTATGCCTGTGGAAAATGTGGCAAAACCGTCTCATTGCAGGGTCTTGAATCTCTCCCAGGGGTTAAATGCCCCTACTGTGGTTACCGTGTTTTGTATAAGATAAGACCTCCGATAGTCAAAAAAGTCAAGTCCCAGTAAAGCTGAGCTTCGGAATTTCTCATCTGGTTTGTCTGCTGCGGTGGAAAGAATTCTTCACTAATGATGGCATCGTCACTGCGGTTCTATGCTTTTCGACTAATGCTCTGAGAAAGCTTGCAGTAGTTATTGGCTAGCCGACGGTGAGTTTTGATTATGGCGTCTGCGTTTAAGAAAGATTATGATTTCAACATTCTTGTTTCATGCATAAGAAATAGAGAGCGCAATGCAGTCCTCGAAGTGGAAGACCTAATTGGCAATGTAGCTGGAGACAGTTCGGTTGACGTAGAAGTCACGGGAATAAGGAGTCTAGTAGTAGCCAAGACTTTGCTTGGACCCAGGGATGTAATTCAGAAGCTACGAGCATCAGCAATCGAAGATCCTTGGCGCTTTCAGTATACTCTGAAATATGCCCCAATAGATGTTGCTACTTCAACGGAACTTAACTTAATTGTCGAAGCATCGAAAAACGTTATCCCGAGAATACTGAAGAATGAAACTTTCAGGATAACCTGCAACAGGAGGCACTCCCAATTGCCTTGCGCCGAAATAATCAAGGCAGTCGCCGCGCTTATCGACCGGAAAGTTGATCTAGAAAAGCCCAACAAAGTATTACAAGTCGAGATATTAGGGGAATGGACAGGACTTTCAGTGCTAGAAGATCGTGATGTTCTTTCTTTGTCCAAGCTAGAGGCAGTCGCGTGAAGTCACCGCATAATAGGATTATTCTCGCTTCGAGATTGCCATTATTGAGATTCTGCTCAGCACTCTTTTAGTAATTGACCATTCAAGATCTTTACGGTCTGTTCGTGTTTGTGTTGACTTAAGTTCTTCCCGACTAATTCCGAAGACTCTCTCAATAGTCTCGCTCTTTTCAGGTTCGTCGATATTTAACACATTATCATCCATCTGCCCGGCCAGCTCTAGAGTTACCCTTCTCATGATTTGAATAATCCTCTCTTCCTTCGAACTTATTACAATGGCAGCAACGTTTCGAGATGTTGGTTTCAAACCGATCTTTCGAATGGCATCGATTATTTGACGTTGAGCAGATGCATAGAGTAGTATCTCCGTCCCTATTGTATTCGAGATGTTCTTCGAGGTTTTGAAAGCATGCAATGCATATAGAGCACTGACCAGCAGATGTAGATGGGTAGCTATTGTATCAGAATCAAAAAGCTGCACTGCTAATACTGTCTGATCCTTGTCGAAGGTTTTCAATCTGTCAAATAGGTTGTTGATATCATTCCCTACGGTACATCCTTTGATACCGCAAATTCCTATGTGGTGTAGTCGTGATCCTTTCTCATCCGTATAAGTTCTGAACGTCATCAAGGTTAAGGTCCTCGGGCAGTACCTTCCAGTCAATATACTAGTTCCTTAGTAGCCATTCGAATTTCGGGCTCTGTAATACCGATTTGGAACAAAGTCTTTCGTATTTGTCTCATATTTCTCCCCCTTTGTTGTAAGTTAGAAATGATTCTTCTGACAGTTTCATTTACTTCCCAGGGATACATTATCCAACTCTTGTACTCGCGCGCATAATAATCAGGGATGAGTTTGCTCCAAGGTTTGTAGTGAAGAGCTGCCACTTTGATTTCAGTTGCCCCGTTAACTTGAACATGCTTCTTTGCTAACATTAAGCTATCTCCACGGTCAGCAACATCGTCCACTATTAAGACTCTCATGTCTCTAACGTTTACATTCAGAGGAAATACTAGTCTAGGCTTGGCTAAGGTTTCATCAAAGTCAGAGTAATGCTCGATCCTGATGCTAGTAAGATTGGTTATACCGAGGAGATCACATAGTATGCGAGCAGGTGGAAACCCGCCTCTACTAACCGCGACACAAATATCTGGCCTGAAACCATCAGTTAGAATCTTCTTTGACAACGTTCTGCAATCTTTTTCAACGTTCCCCCAAGATAAGCGTGCGATTCGCATATTGAATCACTATTCTAGGACAATCCTCGAATAATCAATTGACAATGAGACTTGTTAATCGACTGTCTGTCTGACTACCTTCGCACAGGAAGCGATTTAAGAGTTAAGAATCTAGCTGCTTCTCTGCAATGTGCCCTGACCCTAAAATTGGATCTGCCATGTCGCCCAATAGGGAAGTCCGACGATGAACTTGAGGTAGATGGAGAATATTACCCCCAACGTTATCAAGAATAACACAAACCAGTCTTTCTTAGCCATTCTGAGGATATGCAGATAGGTTCGCTTCTTTGTTGAGCCTAAGGCGCGGGACTCCAGACTTTCGGCTATTGACATGGCGCGCCTAATTGAAGACACAATCAATGGAATCAAGATCGGAACATAATTTTTTATCTGCTTAGCTACATTTCCCTTCTGCAATTCCAGTCCACGAGCCATTTGCGCGTCAATTATCATCTGAGCCTCTTGAGCAAGTGTCGGCACGTAGCGCGTTGCCATTGAAAGAGTGAATGCAAAATCAAAAGGTATG
>JAHPYV010000132.1 GCA_019058495.1 Promethearchaeati archaeon | reverse complement strand
TCCATAATCTCTCTGCCAAGCGAATTGGTTCCCGTCGCCAAGGCTATTGTTAAGCTAAACTCAGCGTCCGTCGATGACGTGGCCAAGGAGATAAGAAAGAGGAAAGGAGTTACTTTCAAGTTTCTCGAGGAGCTGAGGGAGCGTGGGTACCTCACTGCTAAAAGAACTGAGGGGAAGGTCAAGTTCTCTTTGAGAACATGATCTCTTGAAGCCTTAAAACGGATGCCCTCCTGATGTAGCTTCTGGACGATTGCCAATGAAGCGTGCATACGGTACCTTCTTCGCTAGGAGCGGAGCAGCATTAACGGGAGTAGAAGACGTCATATTTGCATCTATCGCCAGCTACCCGAACAAAGGCGTTTATGCTGATATTCGCAGGGTTGGAAAAGATTACTCTTTTGAACTTCTTGAGTCTCCACTGTCTTCTCCTCCTGATAAGTCATCTCTGAGTCCCAACCATGTCGGGTACCTTTTCTCAAGGCGCCTGAAAAGTGTCTGCGATTATGATTTTGGGCGGCGCCTCCAGCCTTCGGTCTTGGATCTTAGATCAATGTATGAGTCTGGCGACGTCGTGCGAGCGTTCATTGCAACCAATGGGGAGGGCTGGGCCTTCCGACTCTTCAATTTCCAAGATTTGTCTCTTGCAGAGTTTGATTGGCTTGAATCAGGTTTTGTGAAGTCAACGCGAAGTTCAAAGGATTTAGAACTCTTTCTGGATCACTTGCCGAAGCGAATGGCCTTAAGTATGCTGCAGCGCAATGAGCGGATGGTGAGATTCCTCATCGGGGAGTCTAAATCCATCGGAACACGAATCGATCGATTGCAGGCCTTTTATGGTGCATTGCCGCCTCAATTGCTTGCAAGACTCCTCTCGATAGCTGGTAGTGTAATCACAATTGGTGAATCATTCTTTCAAGTTGGGAGTTTGCCGACAGACGACATTTTTGAGTACCATATAGTTGAGGCATTCAATTCAATCAAGCAAGGCGACAAAAAATCAGCGTTTGCTCAAGTCTTGAAGTTCTCTCTTCCCACAGCATGTGCGCTTACGAGGCTTGAAAACGGAGATGGCAAGATTCGGGAGATCGAAGAGGTCAATTCGCGTTTACATGAGTTGAGGTTGCCAAGTGTTCCTGAGTCCATGCAACTTAAGGCGCTGATCGTCTTCCTTGAAGAGACCCTAGATTGCGCATCTTCACTCCTCGTGGAAGGGCATAAGAAACTGCATATAGCCCATGATGAGAAGAATAAATTGCATAAGGCGCCAACACTCTCAAACAATCTGAACTTATGGCATCGATCTCTCTTGACGGAAGGACAAGTCTTTCACGGTATAAACGAATTCATAGCTGAAGCGATATGGAATCATCCAAACGTTGTGCTAGGTAAAATAAGAGGGTCTGCCGAAGCGCCCAACCGGTTTTCTATCGCAGATTTGCGAGTTCTGCCGTGCGATACAATTATTAAGCACTCCGTCGCAACAAGATCAGGAAAGGTGACTAGGAAAGCTCTTGGTGGCGAACGTTTGGCAGGCAAAGCAGTTAGCAAGGTCTGCCAGTGTGAGCATGAGATGCTATGTTCTCTGCACCCAGAGACAAGGACCCTCAACGAGATGCTTCGTTCGGGGTACGTTCTGAACGCCATCGCGGTTACTAACGGTGAAAAATGCGCATTCAGACTCCATGATGGCTCGAACAATACACTAGCATATGCCTATACAGCTTGAGCAGACTCCACTTGTTCTGCCGATGGTTTTTCATCCTCTGCAGATACGTCTTCGACGCCTTGTTCCGTTATCCTGAAGGCGACTTCGATATTAGAATCCAAGTCTGGGGCATCCAGTATTCTGGCTATCCTTGCATCTCCTTTTCCTTTCTTGAGCATCACACGATAATCGGAGGCATGGAACAGTATATTTCCGCCAGTGGGTTTCGTAGGCTCCTTGAACGGCAGTCCGTCTGGCTGAGCTTGAACCTGGTTTGTCATTATGAATGCGCAATCAAATCCCCTCATCAACCTCTTGACGTCTTGGAGGTGCAGATTCAGCCGTTGCTGCCTTGTAGCAAGGTTCTCTCTTCCCGGGTACTCAGCTCTGAAGTGTTGGATCATTGAATCCAGGACGACTAGCCTAACGTTCTGGTCGGGGACTATTCTGAATAATCGCTTCACCGTGTCGATTTGATCCCTTGTGTTGAATACTTCGAAGTACAGAATGTTCTTGAGTGCCTCGGTTGGGTTCAGACCGAATCTCTCCGCGATCCCTTTAACTCTCTCCGCTCTGAATGAGCCTTCAGTGTCTATGTAGACAGCTCCAGCACCTAACCCACCTTTCTCGATAGGTAGCTGCGCTGTTACTGATGCTTGTGAGGATAGATTCGTCTTGCCTGTGCGAAATTCTCCTGCGAACTCAGTTATGACTCCGGTTCGCACTCCACCTCCAAGCAGCCTATCGATCCCTTCACAGCCTATGGTAAATCTCGTCACCTTCCGTTTCAGTAGGTCCAGCGCGGTGATGCCTTCCTTGTTGACGAAACCAGTTTTCTCCGCTAGCTTTCTAGCTTGAAGTCTGACTTTCTCTGCAACTTCGAGGCTCAGGTTGCAGTCCTCGGCAAGTTGCTTTGGTGAGACCAAGACGATTGTTTCGCATGTTGTGTAGCTTGCAGATTTCAGCCGACTGATGGTATTTGCTGCAACCCCTGCAGTCTTCAATTCGTCGACTAGGTTTGGCATGACTTTCACCCTTCCAGATATCGCCTAGTTGATTAGTGTGCATCCTTTATAAGACTCCGAACCGGGGGAACACGACCATTCAGATTCGCTCTTTTTCGTCTTTTAAGTCAGGATTTACTGACACCTATTATGATCTCTTTAATCGGAGACCTCGCTAACGAACTCGGTAAGTGAATCGGGATTTGGGTTCATACAGCAACAACAAGAATGAGATAGGGGAACCCGATGAGGGGGAACAAGAATATGTGTCAATGCCCCTAATCAAAAAGAGATCTATTACCAAGAGAAAATACCAAGAGCGGATCTTCGATGCGTGCAAAGACTCTAATAATCTCATCGTTCTGCCGACAGGACTTGGAAAAACCATAATAGCAGCCATGCTTGCGGCACATCGTCTCTTAGTCCATCCTACTTCGAAAGCTGTCTTCCTCGCACCAACTAAACCTTTGGCGAAACAGCACAAGGACACATTTCTACGCATTCTTGACCTAGACTACGAGAATATGTGTCTGCTGACTGGTGAGACTAAGGCAAAAGCAAGAGCATCCTTGTGGAACAAGGGGAGGCTTGTTTTTGCGACCCCACAAGTAGTCGCGAGCGACCTATCAAAAGGCGAATACGATCTATGCAACGTGTCGCTGATCATTTTTGATGAAGCGCATAGAGCTGTCGGCAACTACGCATACGTAGGAATAGCGCAGGAATACTTCAGGCAAGCCACCGACGCCCAAACAATAGGCCTAACTGCGTCGCCCGGGTGAAGCCAAGAAGTGATCTCTGAGGTCAAGAAGAATCTCAGGTTTGAGCATATCGAAGCTAGAACCGAAACAAGCATGGATGTCGTACGGTTCATCCAGCCTATGGAAATACAATGGGTAAGGGTTCAACTCGGTCCGGAGCTGAGCCTTGTGGGTAGATTGATCAATGAGACTATGAATGAGAGGCTCACTTCTCTAGCGGAGTATGGATTGATTAGTGAAGAGGACGTTCAAAGGAAGAGCAGAAGAACTATGGTTGGACTCCTAAGGGAACTCGCAAGCGAAACAAGAAAAGGTCCTAGTGTGACTCCAATGGCCACATACCAAGGCCTGACACTCTCTGCCCAAGTCATTAGGCTCTCGTACTGCGAGGAACTCCTGAATACCCAAGGACTCAGCGAATTGCGGAATTACATGGACAAGATCATCCTGAAAGCCAAATCTCCCCGGTCTAGTAATGCACTAAAGGAACTTGTCTCGGACACTAGGTTTATTGCGGTACTCGACACAGTCAATAACTTGCTGAAGCGCGGGGTCAAGCATCCCAAACTGACTGAACTCTTGAGAATTCTGAAAGAGCAGGTTCACGCGAAACAGGACTCAAGAATACTGGTGTTCGCCCAGTTCCGTGACACTGTAAAGCAGATAGTTGATGAACTCAGGCGCGCGGGTATCTCAGCAAGCCTCTTTGTCGGTCATGGAAGGGGAAAAGGATTCGCTGGAATGACGCAGGCGAAGCAGAGAAAAGTCTTGAGGGACTTCAAAGACGGGCTTTACTGCACATTGGTGGCCACGAGCGTCGCTGAGGAGGGCCTCGACATAGCAGAATGCGACCTAGTGGTCATGTACGATGCGGTGCCTAGTGAAGTGAGATACATTCAGAGAAGAGGTCGAGTTAGCAGGCATCGAGAAGGCAAGGTTATAATTCTAATCGCGTCCGGGACACAAGACGAAAGATACTATCTTTTAGCAGTCTCGAAAGAGAAGAAGATGAGAGACACAATCTTGAGAGCCAAGGAGGAAGAAACCATGAAGATAGAAGACTTCGTGTTTGGCGAATCAGATAAGAATGGGAAAAACGTGGAATCTAACAAGAGTGAAGGAGATAAAGCGGAAGGTAACAGAAACCCGGTTGACATGACCGACGCTGCGTTGGAAGAACAGTGCACATCAATCATCGGAACAACAGATCAGCCGCGAACATTGATTCTCGATAAGAGTCTAGAGAGTTCCCAAATGTATACGAAGTTGAAAGAAAGAGGTCTCAACCCGATCTTTCGATCCACGAACGCGGCGGACTACATAATCGGAGATGATGTAGGAATAATTCATATCAAATATGAAAACTTGGGCAATAACAAACTCGCATTTGAGCTATTGCGCCAAAGGATTGATTTGCTTAGAGAACTCTTCGCAGTTCCCATTGTGATCTACGAACAAGCCAAGTCGAAAGACAAGAATTCGATTCAAGCCAATGACTACTTTACCTATAAGATGGCGGCTTACCTCACACTCTCTATAAGAGTACACTTCTTCGAACTCGACAGTGAAGAGGAAGCAGCAAATCTGATCCACAGCTTCACTATAGTGTCAACCTAATCATAGGCTAACCACTACTCGTGCCCAAATAGAAGGAAACACTCGCTCAGTCTTTCTTGCAGAGAAAGAGACTAGTATTGCAACGCTCAATAGGCAAGCAAGATCAACATCACGAGCCAGCGAAACGAGTATTCGTTGCTGTTTCCAAATAGGGTTCACCTTTGGTTTCTAAAACGGTCTTAGAATAGGAGATGCTTAGTACTTCAAAAGCTTGCGCACCCCAGATCCTAGCGTGCTAAGCGGCCTAACCTAACAGGTTTCGCAACACACTCCTTCTGACCAATACGCCGCTTGCGAACACGATTAACCCCAGGGCAAATGAGATCCACGACACTATCCAGAAGAATTCAACCGGTTCCCCGGTCCACTGAGACATAGTCTGAATAAAGTAACACAATGAAGCCCGCAATTATGATGACAATAGCCAGTGACTTGATGAGGATGCCACCAGCGTATATGTGTAATCTCATATGATCACTTCTCGTTTTCAAGGATCGATAACTCAGGTACTAACCCGCGTCAATTATGTGGACGCGCCTAGCTTTTGCATGTGTCAGCCGTGTCACACCAATCGTCAACGACATGTCCGCATGCTGCAGATTAATGTTTCCCCAGCTTCGTTCCAACGCGCTTCTGTTGGTATTGCAGAAATGGATGGGAACGTATAATAGGACGATTCAACAATAACCGAACATGTCACAGAGCTGGCGAGACGGGAAATGACGACGCTTGTACGAGAGAATTGCTCGCACCGATTCGAATGTTCCCACTGAGGCTTTGCATCTTGAAGATACGCCACAAGTTCCACCAAGGCATCGAGAAGGACTTTTCCAAGGACAAGTCCACCAAGTGGAGCGTACGCATCTCGTACTGGTGTGGCAATATCATTCTAATGTTCATTGTGTTCTTCTACCTTCTCTTCCAGATTGGTTACCATTGGGTCGGGCAACTCCACCCGATCGACACTGGCATCAGCTTGGACTTCCTGTTTGATGGCCTGGACGATGTGATACCCTACATACCTGTAACAGTGGTTTTCTACTTATTCATGTTTTTGCCATTTGGGTTTTTCACAATGATCTACGTTGCCTTCTTCAAGTACAGGATGGGTTACGGCTTAGGCTGGTCTTTGATTTTCATCAACGCTATTTCCCTGGTGTTCTACGCCGTCTTACCTGTCTCAGTGTACGGGTATCATCAGTATGTACTTGCCCAGCCGACTGATGGCGATTTCTTTGCAGTCCTAATGAAAGAATATGTAGAGAGTCTTGTCACACCGTTCAATTGTTTCCCCAGCCTGCACGTCGCAGTTACCGGAATGTGCTTCTACACATTGTTCCGGTACAGTAAAGTGAACCCAAGTCGCACATCAAGGACTGTGGCAGCCATATCGTTCGTGATAACCGCCGGCATTACTCTATCTACTTTGCTCCTTAGACAGCACTATATCATAGATGTTATTGCAAGTATCTTGCTCGTTTGGGGTGTGGGCAAGCCAACGTTGGATCACTTTTGGAAGCCGTTCGAGCAAACAGATCTCTGTCGAAAAAGAGAGTTGCCATGTGAGGGGCAGTTCCGTGTGTCCGGAACCGCCTTCTGTTGCCTTACTCTGTTCAGGCCTTGGGTAAGAAGTCGGGACTAAGAACGCATGTTAATGCAGAGTAGCTTTCACACGTCTTGGATCTGACTGAATTCACGATGAGCAGGGGAAGCGACTCGAGTTTTCTAATATGCCCTCTTAAGCAGGTGTTAGATGAAGATTGTTTGCCACTGAAGGATCTCTTTTCTCACCATTTTTCATCTTTTGCCTTGTTCCTGTTATACAGTTCGCGTTCTAGTTTCAAAGCCTTCTTATGTGGTAGTTTCTTCACTCGTTTCCTTGATTTGCGTTTGGGCTTAGATCGCAGCTTCTCTGGGAGCTTCATGGTCAATGGATATGCAACATCAGTGACACTATTTCCAATATCGTGAGCCAAATATCTCGATCCTCCTGACTTTCGCTGTGCGTCAATCCAATTAATACTATTACCATAATGATAAGAGTTTGCGTCTCGAGAGGAACTGACTGATGTCAATTACTAGCGATCAGCGGTACTTTCTCACTTGCATAGTAGCGCCGAACATCTCTTCTATGTTCTCGGGCGGCACCTCAGCCGTTATATTATGAACGTTCGATGCAATATATCCGCCACCCGGCTTCAAGCATGTGACATTTCCCTGCCAGACTGGAATGCTTCCGTCGAGGTCTACAAGAATAGAATTCTTTCAGCGAGCATTCCGATAAACACGCCTTTAGCGAACCTGACAATAATCGACACTGCTCCAATCACAGGACCATCTTACGGAGTGCAGAACTACGTACAGATCAACGGAAAATACTATATCAACATCTACAGCGATAACCTGATAGACCCGACCACCTTGAACACCGGGGGCGCTGATTTCTACCTGATACGGATCGTTGGGGCAAATAGCAGGACTGCTTATGCGGGACCTATCTGGATAGAAGTTGCTCATTAGACATTTTTGCTCACGCCTTTTGACCGCTTAGCGCCAATAGCTAGAAGGGATGCTAGGATCTGAGCTCCCTGCAAAGGCCATCTTGGAGATACTCTCCTCCTTTTTTCTCTTGGGTCCGATCTTCATTGTTTCCGAGCGGCCGAAGTCTTAAATCCCAACCTGACTACTCCCGAGAGTCGTGTTTATTATGCAACAGTGGAATGAAGCTTTCAAGAAGGAAGGGAGAATATTCACGGATGTTCACGAGGACATTTCCAAAATCATGAAGCTTTTCAAGGAGCACAATGTAGTGAGAATTCTGGATTTGGGATTCGGGTCTGGTAGGCACACAGTCTACTTCGCTCGAGAAGGCTTTGATGTCAACGGAATCGATATTGCAGAGGAAGGGCTCCGT
>JAHPYV010000131.1 GCA_019058495.1 Promethearchaeati archaeon | reverse complement strand
CGTCGAGTAGGTTCTAAAACTGTGAAAGAGGTGAGAACCTTTGGTGGGATGTAGTGCTCCCACCCTCGACGCCTAGAAGTCACTTTTCCAGAGCCTTGATATAAGCTGCACGGTTAAGCGCATCGAGGCCAAGTACAGCAGCTCCGGGAGGGGCAGGCCCAGGTACCCTGTTAGAGCCATGCTGCTGGCCCTCATGCTGATGCACCTGCTCCAGATACCGATGGTGGCAATGCTAGCCACCCAGCTTGACAGACACCGAGAGTACGGGAAACTCTGCGGCTTCAACGGCAACAGGAGCGGCGCAGCACCAGACCGCAGCACGTTCAGCAAGTTCCTCACCAGAGCCGAGCCCAAGACGGTGGAGGGGGTCTTCTGGGAGCTCAGGAGGCAAGCCCTGAAGATGAGCCTCTACGGGCGGGGAAGGAGGGTTGTTGGGGCCGTTGACAGCACGTTCATCCACGCCTACTCGAGGCGTAAGAGGAAGGCTGGTGTAAGCGACCGTCGAGCGAGGGTTGGGAAGGTTGAGCGGACAACCTACGCGTTGGGGTGGAGGATCCACACCGTGGCGACTGAGGAGAGACTTCCACTGTGCTACGTCGTGCGATCAGCGAACGTGAACGACAGGGTTCCAGCCCCCAAACTTGTATGTCGGGCGGTCAGCTTACTTGAGAATGCGGGTTCAGCTATGAGGGTGCTCTTAGCCGACGCGCAGTACTACTGGGCGGAGTTCTTCAGCCTCTTGGAGGGGTTCGGAGTCAAGCCAGTGATTCCGGCGCCGCCCCAAGTCAAGGAGCCCCTGATCCGCCTACGGATTAAGCGGGGCTTCGTCCTGGAGTGAGACGCGGCGCTGGTGAAGGTGTACCGCAGGAGGATGATGGTGGAGCACGTCTTCAAGTCTGGGAAGAGGCAACTGAACCTGAACAACCTCAGGTGGAGAGGTGTAGCTAAGGTCCGCATGCACATCGCCCTATGCTACTCGGTGATCCTAGCCGCAGCCATAACAGCTCGCAAAATGAACAGGCCAGAACTCGCCCACACGATAAAAGCGTTCCAGTAACGGAAAAGAGAATTATTCACGCCTTATGCGCGCTTCACATAGGCGCGCTTAGTAAACCTTTTAAACCGATGCTTGAGGATAAATTAATTGATGGATTTACGAGTAACAGATTAAGGATCATGAGAAGTTGACTGTTAGATGGCTAAAGAGAAAGAAATAATTTTCCTCGTGGAGGAGTCGGAGGAGGGAGGGTACGAAGCCAGAGCGCTAGGTTACTCCATTTATACTGAAGCTGACACCATTGAAAAGCTGAAAGAGGAGGTAAGAGATGCAGTAAGATGCCACTTCGACGAGAAAGATATCCCTTACGTCGTTAGACTCCACATGGTCAAGGAAGAGGTCATCACAGTATGAGAATTCCGCGGGACATAGGCGGGGAAGAATTAGCTAAGCTCCTCAAGAAGTATGGTTATCAAGTAATAAGACGCGCTGGAAGCCATATACGGCTAACAGCTATAATAAAATGAGAAGAGCATCACATCACGATCCCAGCACATAAGACTCTAAAGATAGGCACCCTCAATAACATCCTCAACGATATAGCTGGGCATCTTAAAATAGATAAAAGGACCCTCACCAAAGAACTATTTGAATAATCAGAACGCGTATAAGGTGTGAGTAATTCGTTTCTGTTACTGGAATTCCTTTCTAGTGTTGGTGAGTTCTCGCCTATCCGTTTTGTGGGCCGTTGCTGCAGCGGTCGAGATATTAAAGTAGCTTGGGGCGGATGCGCCTTGGCCTTCGTTGTTCTAGAACCTACTCAGCGCTCCAACCATAATCAGCCCTGCCCAGAAATAACAAACGGAGAGCCAAAAAAAAGGGGAATTATCTTTGGATATTTTCAGGGGAAAGGTTTCTCTGCTTTTCTATCAGGTGTAATTGAGATAAGATGAATACATTTATATCTTTTGTATACGCTGTTGAGTTACAGGGTGGTCTATGTGGGCGAAGTAATCTCCGCACGGGTTCCAAAGGCACTAGTAAGAGATATAGAAAGAATAAGAAACATCGAGAAGACTGATAGAGCAACTGTGTTAAGGCAGCTGTTAGCCAAAGCTATCGCGGATTGGAAGAAAGAGCATTCTCTTAACCTTTATCGTGATGGGAAAATATCGCTTTGGCGTGCGGCAAGGGTCGCCGAGTTGTCGCTTAGAGAAATGATGGAGCTTGCAGCGTCAAGGAACATAGTGTTCCACTACTCGGAACAGGATCTCGAAGAGGACATATCTGCCGCCACATCCGCGGCGAAGAAGTGATACTCGTGGTGACGTCGAACTCCACACCATTGATATACTTGGCTAAGGTGAATAGACTGGACATTCTCAGGAAATTATTCAATATCATTCAGATTCCCGATGAAGTTAGGCTGGAATGCGTTGATGCTGGGAAACGAGAAGACCATCCTGACGCTTACCTGATAGATAAGTTCATTCAGCAAGAAATGATAACTGTTCATACGTTGCCGAAAAACGTTATCGTGAGAGCTGAGCTGATAGCCGAAGAATTTGGAATAGATGTAGGTGAAGCGCAAGCCATTCTCTTGGCTAAGAACAAGAATGAAGACGAGATACTAGCCGACGAAAGCCACACTAGGAAAGCGGCAAAGTCATTAGGGCTCAGACCAAGGGGAACAATATATGTGATTCTAACCGCTGCACAGAGAGGTATCGTCTCAAAGGATGAAGGAATAGATCTGCTGAACAAAATGGTAAGATCTAACTTCCACGTTAGTGTGACGATATACCAACAAACAATCAGAGCACTTCAAGAACTTAAATGAATAGTCGCTCCGCTCGCACACCACACCGCTCACATGAATAAAGTCTCTAGTCCGTTCTCCATCTTCATGTATTATCGAAGGTTTGCCTTGCCTTATCTTGTTGATGAATCTTGTGATTACAAAGGGATTGAGCAAAGAAGCCAACACGCTTCAGTGGTTGGATGAATTGAAGGTCCGGCCCTTGGGCTGGGCAACCCTGAGCAGTTTATATGTTCTCGGCGGGCGCATTGTAGTGGGTGTCCGGGCGTCGGAGTGCCAAGTCTCCGACGAGATACCAACCAACGCTGGTAGCCCAGTAGACTGGGTACCCCCTGAAAGGGCTAAGAAGCTCCCTGATGGGGGTGGGCTGGACTCGAATCGACGAGCCGCATGAGTTGACGCAGCCAGAACACGGGATGAACACAGCCCATGCCCAACACGGTCGTGCCGCAACGGGTGAAGGGCTTGAGAGCCGCGAACCCTGCAACAACTTCCGAAAGCAACGTGCGAACCTGCGACCTCGGCGACGAGGCGAGAAAAAAGAAGTGGTGGAAGCCAACGACCTTCAGTCGTTGGGGGACGTCACATGCTGCTTCACCAATAGGTTTATCTCATAGCAACCTCATATAGAGCATCCCAAAGATGCTCTATAGCAGATGACATCACTGACGATAGGTTGAGTTCATTATGCCAACTTCCAGTGGAAGTGAAGCCTTAGACATTTACGAGAAGCTGCTTTTTGATTTGGAAAAAATGGCTGAGAAGGGAAAAGTGGATCTTTCGATTGTTAAGGGTTTAGAGTTGATTGGTAAAAAGTTCAGTGACTGCGAGGAGAAATGGGTCGCAACTGAGAAAATGGCGCAGGAAGATGCATTTCTACTGTACCATGCTTCAAGGAGCTCCCGTATGATAGTTGACAAAATGAAGAATCGATTCCTTCTCTCCGAGAAGAATGCTGATAATCCCAAAGTTGTTGACGATGCTCTCAAAGTTCTGCCGATAATCTCGGAGATCAATAACATAGTATCTCCTGATGAAACGAAATTAACGATTAATGAAGAGACGAAATCCTTTCTCATTGGGCTTGTCAGAATCCTAAGGAACAATGCTGCTGAGTTCTCGATGCTCCCATCTATGGACGACGAGTTCAAAGGAATAGATAGGGAAGCCTTCATAAAGCAACTATCACTGATTGCAGATACTTTACAAGGGATTTTCTATGAAGGTCAAGGTCCTGATTGAATCGAGTGTACTTGTCGCTGCCTCAACTCTCGGAGTTTCACAAGAACTTCTCTCCACCCAAGGAGAGCCATTAAAACACCCTTTCTTTGACCAGGCCATGGGTCTTTTCGGAATTATAAGAAAGAACTTGGCTAAACGGATTGGGGTAATAACGGCGTTAATTGAGGATGAATCAGCGTCGGTATTGCACAAAGCAGTTCTAAAGGAGATTGAGAAGAGAGTAAAAGATAGAAGGCGTTCATTTCAGATACTGTCAGCTACACTTAACTCGTGCCAAGACCGAATGAGAGAACTTACTCATCAATTGGTTCGCGAACCAATTGATATTGACAGTGAAAGTAAGTGGTTCGTTAAAGTATGCGACATGTACAATGATCTCATAGATCAGGCAAATCAAGTCAATCCTCAGGATCAGGCTTATCAAAGGGCCAGTGTGGCATCAACGGGTTTCAGGAGAACAGCTTACGAGATCTACAAAAAGCAAGAGGAGATTAACATCCTCCAACTCATGCGACTCATATACGACCCGCCTAGCGAGACGGACGAGAGAATCCTAGCACAGGCGATTCTTCTATTCAACTTCTATAAGCAGACAATTGGAACAGATGTCCTTTTTATCCTGGCATCAACTGACACGCACTTCTCTCCAGTCCGAGTCAAAGGAGGCCAGGCATCCACAGTAATAACTGATGAGATAGAAAAGAGGTTCGGAGTAGTATGTGACTGGCCTTACCAAATCATAGAGAGACTGAGAGAGCACAACATTTACTAGTGCGAATGCCGGTTAGCGCGCTCTATCCTCGTAGTATGCATTTTTTAATCCAGAAGCTCTGAGAATGTCCTTTCGGCGCAAGTTGACGCAATGCTCTTCAACTGTAGGCTCTTCAAAATGGTTAATGCCACAAGTTTTCTACCCAGACGCATAGCCTCGGCCACTTTCTGCTGGTCGCCATTCTCCTTCTCGCGAATGTATGAATGTTAGCGCGATCGTATGGGAAGAAATATTTTGGGTTGGCGGCGCTCACGCCATGTTATGAACGCCCTTGTTTGTGGTTTGGACGTGACTTTATGAAATGCGTTTTCTAACTGTTGGCTAGGCTGGCTAGTCCGGCCTTATGCTGGTCTCCGCCACCGTGGATGTGACTGGACTTCTCTGCCCTGCTGAGCTGCTAAAGAAGTGAGCCTTCAGGCTCTCCTATGAGTGCATGCAGCCCTAAGAAGCCAGCTCCAAGAAATGAATGATGGAGGTGAATGTATGGAGCGAAGTACATTGGGGTGGACATCGGGAAGAAAAAGTGTAGAGCCGCCGTAATGGATGGGGAAGGTGAGTTGGTCGACGAGTTCAGCTTCAGCAACGACTCCCTGGGATAAGCCAGTTTGTCTCTGAGGTTTCTCTTGGCGACAAGGTTGTCATGGAGTCCACTGGAAACCAGTGGGTTAACCTGTATGAGGCTATGGAAGGGAATGGCATTAGCGTAGTGCTGGCGAATCCCTTGAAGATGAAGGCCATCGCATCCGCCAAGATTAAGAGTGACAAGGTTGATGCGAGGACACTAGCCTGCCTGTCAAGAGGTGATAGCGCGCACCATTCTTTCGTATCCTTCAACAGCTTCATCAAAACTTAGCTCATTGAGACTCTTCTTGAATTCTTCGCCCAGTTCTTCGAGAAGCTCTTTGGTCGTTGTCTCAAAGCCACCCTCCTCCAGCTTCGACAAATAGTCGATTATAGCCCTACCAGCAATCTCACTCCATTTTACTCTTCCATACTTCTTCATTTTCCGGTACACGTTATCTGGTATTTTGACTGTTATGCTTGCCATACATCCATGTATGCAGATCCAGATATTTAAGTATCTGACATCTTCCACCTCTGAAGAGGGTAGGCTTTCTGCCCAGCTTCCTGTAAACCACGAATGAAAGCAATGAAACCTCAAAGAAGCAAGAATCCCACACCCATTCATGCATGGGAGTGTCAATAACGTTTACCAGCTTTTGTTGATCTGATGAATATGTGGAAGCCTTCGACTTTTCTGTGTGTGAGATTGCCTGTTGCCGTGCCGCCATTGCCTGCGGGTAATATGTTTCTTCCATCAATTAGTACCACTGGCGTTGAGGCTGCTTTGAGTACTTCGTTTCGTGTTAGGTGGTTCTTGAAGCTTGAGTGGTCTGTCATGATGAGTATCAGGTCAGCGCCTCTTGTGGCTTCATTTATATTAGTAGCTAATTGGATTCCCTTGTTCTTGAGACTCGCGTCTTGTGCTACATATGGGTCATAGGCGCTTATCCCCAGGACCTGTTTCTTTAGCAACAGGTCTATTGCCTCGTAGCTTGGAGAGTTTCTTGTGTCTGGTACATCAGCGCGGAACGATAGGCCTAAGATTGCTATTTTTGATCCTTTGAGTCCCTTTCCGTTGACTTTCTTCATTATCGAGTCCGCTACTTTGACTAGTAGTTGGGGCTTGTCTTGGTTTATTTTCCTTGCGAGGCTGGTTAGGGTAGTTTCACTTTTTTTCGTTTGCGACTTGGAGTATGAAGTGTGAGTAGAAGGGGATGCACCATCCTCCTACGAATCCTTGGATGTGGAGGTGGCAAAATGGCTATGAGTTTGCTGATTGCCTCGCTTCGTTGAAGGCTATTTCTTTAGAAGGGGATTGAGCAAGAAACCCAACACGCTTTAGCGGTTGGATGAATTGCATACCAGCCTTCAGGATGGTTAATCCCTCAGACTCGGAGTTTATATGTTCACGGCGGCTATAACTGTAGTGGGTTGTCTGTGGTCGGAGTGCGAGTCTCCGATGTGGACGCTAAACAACGCTGGTAGCCCAGTAGACTGGGTGCCCCCAAACGGGCTAAGCTCCCTAAGGGGGCGGGCTGGACTCGAATCAACGAGCTGCCAAGGTGACGCAGCCAGAACACGGGATGAACAAGCCTCTGCCCAATAGAGCCGTGCTCCAAGTGGTAAAGGGCTCGAGAGCCGTGGACCTTGCAACACCCTCCGAAAGCGACATGTGCGAACCTGCGACCTCGGCGACGAGGCGAGGACATGAAAGTGGTGGAAGCCAACGACTTCAGTCGTTGGAGGACGTCACATCCACAGAACGGTGCAAGTTTATTTGCGCGCGCTTAGAAGTGCTTTGCTTCCTCTATTGGAATCTTCTCTTTTAACCTTAGCAGATGAGAGTCAGTCGTATAGAAGGCTTCTACTCTCTCTTTTATGCATGTTGCTAAGTATATTGCATCTTGATATGAGATTTGAAGTTCCTTACCGTAATGCTTTCTTCTTAGCTTTCCTGCGTTCCATGCTATTTCGTTATCTACTTTGATGATCTTCATTCCTTCGATGGTCTCGAGGACATGTCTGACGGCCTCAAGTTCTATATCGCTTTTTTCTTCTCTCAAAAATGCCCAGGCAACCTCCGCGAAAACTATTGAGCTTGTCACGCCAGGTTTTTTGGTAAAGGATTTCAGGATTCTTTCAGAGCCGTCAACGTTCGCCTTGTCGGTTTTTGTGGACTCAGGTAGCAGGACACATAGGAAGACATTTGCGTCTACTCCTATGCTTCCCAACTTTCCATCTCCTCGTGAACCTCTTTTGTCGTGCCTTTTACTCCCACTCTCCTCCCCAAGTACTTGAGGGCTTCCACGGGATCACCGGGTAGCCTCAGGACCACCCAACTTTCTCCTTTTTTGATAAAAAGGATTCTATCTCCCTCCGTGACCTCGAGGTCCTCTCTAACCTTCTTCGGTAACGTGATTTGGAATTTTGAAGAAAGCTTTGTTGTCTCCATGTTTCTTTACCTTCATTTTAATTTCCTACATATTACGCCTTGCCTTACTGGTTATTTAAGTTTATCCTAAAGGTCTCGCTTCTAAAACTAGATGAGAGAATCATTTCCTTCGACGGAGCGTACGACCAAGTGCCAGGCTTACCATGCATTAAACCAGAAGGAATCCAGTTTAGAAGGGGATTGAGCAAGAAACCCAACACGCTTCAGCGGTTGGATGAATTGCGTACCAGCC
>JAHPYV010000130.1 GCA_019058495.1 Promethearchaeati archaeon | reverse complement strand
GGTGTCCCAACTCATCGATACCCATAAGTGTAAAGGTGACATTGCCAAGCGGCAACCCATTGCTAAGAGAAACCCGAGTGACAGATCAAAATGGCGTCGCACAATCCAGCAACATATTCCTCACTGAGATCGGACAATACAAGGTCAATGCTACAATACTAATTGGCGCAGTAAGTGTGTCGGAGAAAACTACTTCATTCAAGGCTGACCCCCGCATCGATGTGCACTTTGGCAACGACGAGATCTCTGTAATCCAGGGAGAATCGACCAACATCGAACTGGACCTTACATATAGACCTGCATCTCCTGATCGCATGATCCTATCACTAAGCGGCAGATCCCTCTCCTCTAACGTTAGTACTGGAATTACTTTCAATCACGGATACAATAATGTAAGCCTCACCATCGCTGCACGAGAAACAGTTCTAGTGGGAGAATACAATCTCACGTTAGCAATTGTGCCGACCACAATGGAGTACATTGCATGTGAAGTATCCATAAGAACTCAGGTCACCCCTGGATATGATATTACTCTCCTTGAAGGGCCTAACACAATGACCCAAGGGTCAACAGCTGAAATCGTGCTCCAGCTGCGGAGCCATCGCTCAATAACAGTAAGCGGTATCCTAAGAACCCAGAGCCAAAACGTCGCAGTTAGAGGAGAAACTTCTTTCACGGTGCCCGCAGGGGGAACACAGCAAATCACACTGCCTCTCGAAGAGATTTCGAACTCACCTTACACTTGGGGTCAGGGAGAAATCAGGATCTCTCTCATCAGAAATGGTTTTCCAGTGGTGGAATCCCAGCCACTCGCAATATACGTTAGCGTAAGCTCCACTAACTTATTCTTTGGCTACATCCTACCACCCACACTGCTTGTGGCAATTGTGGTCGACCGGTTAAGGAAAACCAAGGTCAAACGGGCTGCCATTGGCGCCGTTCTTGGAGGCTCCATCTCTTTCGTGTGCGGCTTGGCAATCTCGCAGTCAATGTTCATGGTGATACCGCTAGCAATGCTGGTTGCTGGTTGCTACATTGGGACGAGGGCGACGGAATATGTCTACGATAAGCCCCTTCCAAAGGGGTATGACTGGTTCACCCTGTCGGAAGCAACGGAAGATAAGGACGATGATCGACGAAAGGGTAGCAACTAAGCAAGGCAACGAAGGCAAATCGTCTCTTTTTCGTCTTATAAAGGACGCTTCACTGACACCTAATCGTCTACAATAGAAAGCCACGGAAAAGAGAAACGGTGCCCCTTGGTATGATAGATAGTTTGACCCAATTGGCGACAATGATCACTACTCCGCTCCTCCTCATTCTTCTGGCATACTTTTCCTTGAAGGCCCTTCGTGCCTTCTCACATCCATCACGAAGCAGGAAACGTGAACTTGGCGAGAAGGAGGAATTACTTCAACTGCTCCTGTTGAGCGAGCTTCTTGACACCCACCAGCATGAATCCAATTCAAAGGGCAACCTCTCCTCCCCTGGGGACAAGGAGGATTGAACGCTGTTGAGTAATTCGGACATTAGCGAAGACCCTGACCCATGGAATCTGCTAACCAAGGCTGAAAACCGCTCCAAACTCGGTCTGGTCAGCGAAGCAGTGATTACAGCAGACGAAGCAATCCAGGCAGCGCTAGCAGCATACTTCGACAAACTCGATAATCCACTGCCAGCCAACCGAGAGGAAGCCCTGCAGATACTAAGAGGAGAAGGAGTTAAAGTCTCAACCGAGGGCGCGCTTCGCCTCACCGAACTCAGGAAAAGAGCCGAGCGGAGCGCCGAAAACGGGGATCTATCCTCATCAGAAGCTGAAGAAGCGATATCGATTGCAGAAAGAATCCTGACGAAGATAAGCGAAAAGAACGTCCATCACACAGTGAGGGAGAAAGAGACTGAATTCATGTTGCCACTCAACAACGTAGATGCATTACAGAGATTCAGACCGCTTCATGAGGGGATTGCCCAGGTCGAACCAGAATTCGTAACAAAGCTTCTCCTCGCAAGGGCTATCCTAAACTCCAAGAGGAAAAGGATACCTCACTTCATTGGGTTAGCGGTGATGACGCTGTCAGTCATCATATGCTCGCTTTTCGGTTTTATCGGCGGATCTGGTATTATCATTACGTTCATGGGTCATTCACTCTTTTCCATATTTGGGCTTCTATTTGACTTCTTCTTACTACTTATCGCATACCTCTTTCTGAAAATAGCTCTCTACGTGAAAGGTGAAACAAGGTGACGAGCACCACAAAAAAGGATGTATTGAGAATTGAATAGAAGTGATCGACTTCAAGGAAGCGTTAGAGCAACCTCCATAAGAAGAAGTGGACTCTCTTCAATTGCACTACTGCTATCCTCGCTTGTGACTCTGTCCGCCATCGTGTTACTGATAGTCTATTTGCTTTTCTCACCAAGAATCGACCTCACGAGAATCATTCTCCTTGGTCTAGTCGTCACAGTTCTAACACCCACGCTCTTCACGCGCAGCAGAGAGATACTAAGAAAAACAATACAAAAGATGATTCACGGAAGAAGCCCTCATAGAACAGATATCGTAGAACTTGACATGGACGAGATGCAATACTACGTTGCGGGAGAAGAGAAAGACGTACTTGTGATAACTGGAAACGGAACATGCTGGGGCAGAGGTTTCCTAATACTGTCAAAAGCCCTTCCCCAAATTCAGACAGCAACTGACAGGAGCGCAACACAGGACCACAAAATGCTAGATGTATTCATCGAAAGCGCTTACAGTAACAAACTTCCAGTCCAAAGTATAATATCACTTAACCCCATCGACGAAGATGAGGTAATCAGTGACGTTCCAGATTCACTTAACGTCCCCGCCAATCTGATCGACGAAATGGACGAGAACAGACAGTTGTCCATGATACACAGCAGGCTCGGAGTCTGGCAAAGCAGGATGATCATGTCAACAAGATCAGCGGCGAAGCCTCCGACAAGGATCGGCGAAGTCGTCGAAGAAGTCCACGCAAAGCTACTTCAACTAAGAGCGTTATTCAACGCAGCTTTCCCTGATTACGTCGTGGAGAAGGCAGCCGGCAGAAGAGAGATGAAGAAGATCGCCACATTCATGCTAACACATTCCGAGGGAAGCAGCCTGATTCGCGACGGCGGGGGAACCACAATTCTGAGCGGAAGGGAACTTACAAAGTTCATGTCGGTACCTCACCTAATAAGCCCCATTGCAGATTCCTTCCCCTACAAAGAATTCCAGCTCAACCCGCTCATTGAAAGCGATGTCTTTCTGGGAACCCTCCTCGACGACGCTGGAAACCCAATTGCACAAACAGGACTCAAGACATCTCATCTAAGGGAAGGAATCGCAGTATTCGCCCAGAACCAAGACGAACTCGATCTCACAAACAAGACCATCGTATCCAGACTCGCTACAACTTCTACTGCATACATAGTATTCAGTAGGGACACAAAATACAGACCCCTAATGAACCTCATGCTGGACGCAGTAGTAATACAGCTGGGAGAACGCTTCACAATGAACCCATTAGATGCTGAGGGCGCTAATGCGGAGCAATACATCCCTCTAATCCTGACCGTGTTCGAGAATTCATTTCCGCTGAGCGATGAGCAATCAAACATGCTATTCACAATCCTACACGACGTCTACGTCGAAGAGAAAACACCAACACTCTCAATGATAAGAGAACACGCACAGAACATGGCGGACAGCGGAAAGGAATCCCTCTCAAGAATAAGGACACTCGAAGGAATAATGAAAACGCTAACAATGCTCCTAACAGGCAACGCAGGCGAAGCCCTCACAGGCTCGTCTACAACGCAGTTCAAGAATCTCCTCGAAGGAGCCGCGCCACTCGTAATAATTGAGTTCAAGGGAATAACAGACCCGACAGTGATACGTTTTATCGAAGGAATGATACTCGCGAAACTCTACGCTCTCTACGCGGCGACAGAGGATCCCATCGCGGTGTACGGCAAAAGGATGCTTCTACTCGAGGAAGCTGACGTCCTATTCAAGAGCGCTTCCCTAAGATACGTCAGAAAAGCCGCACCTCCAGCTGAGACCATGTCAAAATGGGTACAGGAACTATCCAAATACGGAGTAGGATTACACATCAGCACACGAAGCCCCAGCCAGGTTGACGACTACATCTTAACTAGGATTGGGACAAAGATAACACACAGAATCACCACATTTAATGAGGCAACCATTGCCAGCAAGCACATGAACCTTGAACTGCAGAAAATAGCGCGAAGGAACCAACAAGGTGTGATGCCGATCACCGCAACCCTCCCTCCAGGGGATGCGCTTCTTATTCGCCCAGATGTGAAGAAGCCTTTCCCGGTCAGGATCATTCACGAAGGAGTATCAGAGCTAACCTCCCCCGACGACTCAGAAGTCACTAGACGAATGAGACAAATCCTGCCCGCAGACGCCACAAACCTGATAATGCCAACTACGCAGCTACAAATCAACTACCCAGACGAACAAGACCGAAGAATCGTCAAAGAGGTACTCGAACTCCTCGAGGAATACACCGACTTCGGAAAAGGAAGCATCATAAGCAGCTTCGAACCAGACGAACAACAAAAGGTCAAAAGACTACTGCCCAAACTCGAGAACTACAGGTACATAATCTCAACCAACATAGAAATCAGCGAAGGTAGACTGAGAAGAGTATACCGCCTCACCGAAAAAGGAAAGAAAACCCTTGAAGAAGAAAGCGCCATCGAAACGGGAGCAACAAGCGCTGACACAGAAGGCTCAGGAGAGCAAAACACAATTGAAGTGAATACTCATCTTCGCCCCATCTTCATGGGCGCCATCGGCGGCCTAAGAATGGCGAGAAAGCTTTTCAAAGCGGACAAATTCGCACTAGCACTGCAAAGAATTAACGAAACACTCGCGGAGTTCGTTAACAACCTAGCCAAGAATCAGGGAATCAGTATAGGGATAGAGCAAGAAGACAACCTCGAAGTGATCCTAAGCTCGCTCAGTCATTCAGGTTTGTCCTTCCCAGCTGGAAAAGGTGGGATCACATGGATAAGCGAACGCGCTACCGAGAGTATAGATGGAGAAGCGCCAGTTTCCAAGGAAGAGGCATTGAAAGCTTTACAGGACGCCGTCTCATTTGTCAAACAAACAGCTGGAATCTATCATATCGAGTAAGGCTTGCAAGAATTCCTATGCACAGAATAAAAAACGGCGGAATGGTGTGAGTGCCACTCAATCAGGCGGTGTCGCGTTGTCGTCCACTTTAACGTCTGGTTTTCCGGTGGCTTTTCGCACTTTCGACTTTAGCTTGTCTCCCGCCTCACTCATCTCTTTGCCCAGCTTCGCTTCCTGAGCCTTGAATTTGTCGGACTCTTCCTTGAACTTCTTCTTGATCTTTTCAGCCATCTTCAACTGCCTCTATGCACTATGTTTGGATGCGTCATCATATAAATCTTCCAAGTCCCTCCTCGGCGAACGCATATACCTTGCGCATACTCCAGTCGAAACCTCTGTTCTTAGCCTTAAATATCATGCCAATTTTACGCTTATTACGATACGGCCAAAGAATCAACCCGAGACTCTCCTATCATTGCTCAAAACAACTCATTTCGACAAAATGGAGACCGTCAAATGAGAAATCCACCAAAATCCAAGAAAACAAGCACATGTGGCGGAAGCCAGTCAGCTCACAGAAGACACCTCGTCGTCCCGGGTACGTCTTCAGGATATAGCCACAAGATTACACCAAAGAACGAAGTCCGACACGAGGACGAAGCCGAAAGTCTAGAAAAAGCTCTCTACGAGAGTGCCGTGGAACTTATCAAGTCCAAAGGATACAAGGTGACCCGAAGCACAGCCACAGGCCTGAATCCCGTGATCTCAAGATGCGTTGAAGTCCCGGACAATCGATACATTATCGACATAGTTCCACTCGAGTTCCATTATGAAGGAGGAACAGCTAGATACAACAACGAGAGCGGATGTCTGCAGGTGATGGAAGGAGAAACTGACAACGTCAATGAGTTATGTGATAAACTCGTGGAAGAAACCGAGAAAATAACGTCGATTCTGCTCAAAGGAGAGAAACATGGTGAAAGAAGCGCAAGTGACTCCTATAGCTCATTTGTCGAAGGCTTAGAAGGCTACTCTGTTAACTTGTTGCTGAGCAGAATCAATTACTTCAAACTCGATGGCAAGATTGTCAGGTTCTGGGTTAGCCCTGTGTTGCTGACATCTTCAAGACTCGAGGATGAAACAGGAGAGTTGACACCTTGGGTCCCCATCCCAGCCAAACCCACAAAGCGTGGCATCGACGTTGTCAACACGGCGAATCTGGCATCATATTTGGACTTTCGAGAGAGGGAAGTAAGAAGCATAGGCGGACACTTGGTAACCAGTCAAGAAGACTTCGAGATCTTCCCGAAAGCGCTCAGACTTTTTAGAATCCTGACATTCTGCGCCGCAATAACGGTGCTCGGTGGCTTCTTCATCTTGGCTCTGGACCAGTCGAATGATTCTCTCCTTCCAGTATCCACACTAGGACTCGCAGCGCTCATAGAAGCGCTAGGCGGGCGGACACTACTCAAGGGTTACCGGCGCATCCGTAAGAATAGCACAATGACACAAGCAGGCTTCCCAATGATCACTCCTGAGGAAGTTGACAAGGCTGAGGAAGAATTTCTCCCAGACGAACGGACATTTCTATACTGGAAGTACAGCGGTACAAAACTCCCCAAGCTGAGGAATGAAACGAGACGCCAAAGAATCAACGACTTGGTAACCAAATCAAGAGAAATCCTTGGCCGAACAGACAAACTTGAGAACGACGAACTCTTCTCTGAGGCAGTCCTCTCGTATGACAGAGCCACTCGCACAGCACTCAGCGCAATACTACCATCAGTTGGAGTGGAAACCCAAGGCAGAGACATCGAAACATGGTTCCCCCATCTAAGAAGAACCCTGCAAAACATGAAACTCGAAGACATAAGATACCTAAGACAGCTAAGAGACCGGGTCAACAAAGGATACGACGCCTCAAGAGAAGAAGCTCAACGGGCGAAACAAATAGCTGCACCCGTGATAAGTGACGCCCTCCAGTATCTCAAAACCCATCGTGGTGGGGACAACGCCGAGTCCGCCAACAACATCAATGACCACCCAACAAGAATAACAGAAGATCTGGGACCAAGAATCCCAGACCAAATACTAAACGCAAGCAGATCCGTGAGATCAATACTCAACGCATCCGACAGAGAAGAGCCATCGAACCTAGGACCAGCCGGACAGGATCTGATCAAAGCCAAAGAGAAACTCATGTTAAACTCGATTAAGCGAGAGTCCAAACGAAGTGTCAGACTCATTGACATTCCAGAAACTACAGGGGCAACGAGAGCAACTCCCGTCACTTCTGCAAAGGTTTCTGATGAACTCGACAACATAACGAAATCCCTCACCGAAGCTCGGACAGATACAGAGGAGGGCAGAGACAACGAGACTGATCTGCTTAAGTGGGCTTCTGCTGAAAACTCAGCTCTCCCACAAGTCTTGCCATTCGAGAATCTGGGCGACTTCAGGAGGGTCACTTCTCGTCGCAAATCGCCGATCGTAGCGTCTTTCTTGAGTGACGATGAACCATCAATGGAAGTCAAAAGCGCAATGGATAACCTGGTAACAAAATATCACACAAAAGCGGCATTCATCTACGTCAGTTCGAAATCTCAAGACATAGCGAGAGAATGTAAGATTAAGAGCTACCCAACAATCCTCGTATTCCATAAAGGCAGAGTCGCGACAGAACTGAAGTCACTCAATTTGGAGCAGATTGACCGGGAGCTGTCAAAGATGCTCGGAACAATCGCGCCAGCCAGCAACGATGAAGATGGCGAGAAGAAGCCCCTGCTACCCAAGAACGGAGAAGTCAACAGCGCAGAAACCAACCGAGACGATGAGATGCGCAAACTCGGGGTGACTCACTAACTGTGAGCGAAGATCCCCTATTGGTAATACTTACTCTAACACCAACATTCATCATCATATCATTGATATCCTCACAAATCATCTACATGAAACGTCTGAAGGGATTTAGGCCTCTATTCATGATCCTGCTTGCTCCCGGGATAGTCATCCATGAGATCAGTCATTACGCAATGTGTAGAGCTTTAGG
>JAHPYV010000129.1 GCA_019058495.1 Promethearchaeati archaeon | reverse complement strand
TCGCTCACTTCATCGATCAGGGGAATGCCGGATACTCTTCCTCTCAGCTGCGGCTGCTGCGTATAGCGCGCTGAACTGTCTGTGTCCACGGCTGCACATTTCACGCCCTTGCCGGTGTAACCTTCCTGTTCGGCAATATCTGCGCCAACCATCACTCTTGATTCAAGAGTTGGAAACCATCCCGGTTTGCTCAGGGTGACGGCCCTTGCGGCCACCGTTTGTCTAATCTTGAGAATGAAACGTTTTATCGGATCAAAACTCAATTCGGCACCCTTGATTTCAGGTATTCTTACGGCCCTGTCATAGTATACGTTTTCAATAAAGTTCATCTGTTTAATCTCATCGATCACTTCAGGGGGAAGAAGACACGAAAGCATATTAAATCGAGGAATTACCCCACTGAAAAGGCCGAAGTTCTGACCGAGATGTGCCTGCAGCTGAGAAAGGCCTGTAGGTTTAACCTTAATAATAACTGGAACGGCGACGTTTTGTGACATCGCCTCTAAAACTTGGTCGGTTATAATCATGGTTACTTTCTCCTTCTCCGTTTAGTGTTTAATATGTCATCGACCCTTCGACGAATCAACTCTCGAACAGGCTTCGGTGCCACACTCTGCGCCGTTTGCCTGAGCTCACGACGTGTATCCTTAAAATCACCGAGGACACTTTCCATCGTTTCTCTCACTCTTTCAACGGTTTTTTTCAGCGGTCCTTCCTGTGACATAAATAACCCCAGATTTTATTAAGCGCATTCATAGAATAACTCTTTTGGTGAAGTATTATGACCAATAAAACAAAGGAAGAACTAGCCACTGAGCTGAATAAGCTCTTGGGAACAGAAATCGACTTCATAAGACTCACAAAAACGGACATGGAGACTCTGCGCGAAGCCATAGTAAAACTTGGTGACAAAACCCTGTTACCTTTTCTGGATAAGCCACTGAAGGAGGTATTCAAATTAGATAAAGACATGACACTGAGACAACTTATAGGCCTTCCAAAGGAAGGAGGACCCTTAGGATTAGGAATTCTACCTCGTCTTCGTGAAAAAGCCAATGAGCTAACCAATAAGGTAAAAACCGTTGCCCCTGAAAAAAGCTCAGACCCGGGGAAAACTGCTAGTTCCCCATAGAATTTTATTCATTCCGAAAAAATAGACTACACCAATAGCCATAAGTGTTGCAGCAGGTATCGGTGACAAAACAAGCGGTGGCACCGCATAGATTGTGAGGACCTCCATCATACTCATATTCCTAAGCTCTTTTTCCCTCTGATAGATTCTTGTCTTAGTTAGTTGGTGAAGGAAAAATATCACCAAGACCGTAAGTATACCCATATACACTAGCTTCACCGGAGAGAATAACTCCCAAATTATCAAGTAACCCAAAAAGAGGTTAAAACTCTTAACGAATATACCATAAACCTTGGCATAGCTCGGGACGACCACCTTTTTCCCCTCAAAGTGAAGACCCATTTTTAGAAGGATATTACTCTTCTCTTTCTGCCCGAGTTCTTTTATATGGCCACTCCAGGATACCTGAAACAGAAGCGTGAAGAAGATAAAACTAAGCAGCAAATAGCCAACAGTATCGAAGGATCCGTGACTGAGAGACCACCCCCATGCACCCATGGCTGTGAAGTCCATCGTAATCGGCAAAAACCCTAAGACACTTTCTTTAGAAAGACCATTATTATAGGCGAAACCAAAAACCACCCACAACAATACCGCGACCATCGACAATAAAGGATCCGGCGAAAAATTTAGACTAATCAGAATTGCAGCAACAGACAAGCCACAAAGCCCCCAATGTATTACATTATGTGCCATGGTGAGGCTAATTCGCCCCGCAACAAGTGGATGATGTGTTTTGTTCGGATCAGCTTTATCATAACCCATCGCTGTATCCATTAAACTGTTCTCTCCAAACGAGAACCAATGGACTAGAAGTGCAAAAAGCCCCAGAACTAGAGTTTTCCAACTGAATAACTCTGCATTAGCCAAATAAGGAACTAGAATAAGCAGAAGAGTCGCAGGCGCCGTTTGTGCCCTGAAGAGCTGTAAATAGTCTTTTAATGTTCTAGTTGCTTTATGCAGTTATCCATCTCTCCTTTTATCTCGTGCTCCCAAAATCTACATCATTGGTAGCCACGTAAAAGCTTTAGTTTTTCTAGACTATTAATGCTTGCGAGTGAAAAAGATGAGTGATAGGGACAATCTGATAAGGAATCTCCTTTACGACACAGTTGAAGAAATGGGGGAAAACCTGAAAATATCGATTATTGCTTGTGACAGTGTAATAAAAAACCTTGAGAAGACTATCGAAAGGTCATCGGGTCTCAGGATTGAAACACTGTTACTTAGGGGACTCTTAAAAGATTACAAGCAGCAGGGTAGACTACATAGAAAAATGCTGAATAAGATTGAAGAATATCTTGAGATTAGAGTGTCACACGCAAAAAGGTTTTAACTTTCTGAGCTATTAATGCTTGTGATAACCTATGGCGGAGTCTTTTGAGAAGTGGATTCCGGTCGCCGACGCTCTTGTTTTGCAAGCGTATTACAGAGTGCTCAGTTTTGTTAGCATGCATGCGCCCATCGACGAGGTTTTCTTGGCTATACAGGAAATAGCGAAAACGAAGCGCGGTGGAGATGTTTACTGGCTACCAAATTTAAAAGGTAGAGTAGCAAGATGGGATGGTTTCGAGGTCTACCCTGGAATACAGATGAGTCTTTGGGTCTTCGGTTCTTCACTAAGAAGAAAGAATACGGTGTATGTTCGGGTCGGATGGTATACCTTAGAAATTTTTACAGCAACTCTTCGTATGCGCGCACAGGCACAAACATAAAAACACATAAACACACAGACATAAAAAGGGATTATGGATTCAACATCTTAGCGATCGTAAGAAAACCTAGAATCACAATAATAATTCCCATAAATTTCTTCAGTTTGTCTACGGGGATTTTGTAGGTTATCCAGCAGCCGAGCCATGGAGCTAGGAAGGCGCCAATGCAGAGTGGAAGTATCAGCTCAAGTTCTGCCATGGAAATGCCACGTAGTAAAGACCACGTGATAAACCCAGCTGTGCAGATTGGCCCTTCGGCTAAGTCTGTTATTCCTATAGAGTTTTTGGCGCCCACTCCAATAATAACCTGTCCACCTGCTACGACTGGACCATAACCGCCCCCTGAGTTTCCACACCATGTTGAGTAGCCGTTTCTTCTAACCAGGATGACGTGTTCGGGTGCGGTGCAACAGTAAACCATGCCATCATAGTCTTGCTCTGAAACTACCTGTTTTCTGACCATGAAAGTTTCATATGATTTCCTGATGTTGACCTCGTATGAGGGCGATTTTGATTGCACGATGCTACCCCTAAGCAAGTGAGTCTCTGTTGTTCTATCCCTTGTTTTCATTGATGAGTTGTATCCTAATTTCATTGCAATTTCCTGTACTTGATTGGCAAGTTTCTTTGATGTTGTATAATAGAACGAAGACCTACCACGATATCCATCTCCCTTCATTAAGGATTCAAACAAGATTTTCAATTGCCGTGGAGCCAAATTCATAAACTCATCAGGAATATATTTCTCATGGGATCTTCCTAGTTTCTTCAGATACTGGTGTAGCTGTTTGTTGTAGATGCGGAAACCACCTGATTGCTCGTTGAAACAATACTTGTAGTCCAGCTTGCCTAAGCATTTCTTAATTTCGATCACTTTTGCTTTGTGAAGCTGCTTCAAACACACGATATAATCCTCGTGATCATGCACGACTGAGCCTTCGCTAACATACCAGCCGAGGAAATCAAGCCAATCATCCATTTTGATTGTATCGCGTTCCACATGTTGATTATGAGCTTGTTCCGAGTAAACAGTCTTTGGCAAGTAGAATAGACCTCTTTCTTCTCCCGACCAGCTTGCCTTGTTCAAAGTGGCGTAGGCGTATTTATCGAGTTTTGATGCTTCAATCAACGCGTAGTTTTTGCTGTTTTGTTCCCTAACGTATAAGCGGTGATTTGGAGTCACAAGCAGATCAACGGTCTTATGGGTTATCTTGACCATTTTTCCCTTGTGCGCATATCTCTGGAGAGCAGATGGTTTGCACCAGTAGAACTCATGCGTTTTGGAGAGGCAGGCCACTTTGTCATCCATGGTCAAGTCTTTGAAGGGTAACCAACCTCTCATCGTGAGTATTTCGGTTTTATCATCGTAGCACATTCCTTTGTTAAAGGCGCTGACTGCGCCAAGTGTGATCAGCTTCTTGTAGGTGAACTTCAGGGTCACACCTGAGATCATCAATAGTCCCATTGCGGTTACGATAATGCCTATGTATGTTGTCATCACGTCCTTAGGAATGAGGGTTGCACCCAGCCACGCCGCAATAACTACGCCTGCAATGCCCGCAGCGGTGATTACAAATGCTCTCTTGACGTCAGGATTTTTCCAGTGACTAAAATCGGCGTTCTTCCACTTGTTATGGGAGTAAGATGAGCTATAGTCTCCCACTACCTGTGATATTAGCTGGGCAGGAACTACGAGTTTAGAGGCGAAGCCAAACAGTATCAAGGTGGGCGACCCCAATGTTCCATAACCTTGACCCGTCGAAGAATCCAATAGTTCATAAACGAAAGCCATGATTCCAATCAGAACTAGCACGATTGCATCCATAAATTCACATCTATTAACTAAGTCGCCTTATAATATTTTCACAGAAAAACTCATTTTGGAAATGCTATCTTTGTGCCAACCACTATTAGGAGACCAACAACAATTACCAGCACTAAGGCTTTCCACGCTGCTGGAGGCACTGTATCTAATACCTGAACTCGCGTCTGCATTCTGCTCCTAAATGGACCTGCTGGAAGGTTGTTAACTATCTTTCGTAGGTTACTCGTGATTTCAGCACGGTCTTCCTCAACATCAGCACGGACAATATCCATAAGACTGCTCATTTTAACATCGCATTCATCCAGGTTTCAGCTGCCTGCAAAGCAGTCATATAATGCCCCTTGATAATGGCCTCTCGAACATCTTCACGACCAGGTGGACTAAACGCAGCGGCTTCCGCGGAGATCCACCGATCAGCCATTAACAAAGCCTTCTCAACTAAATCAGGCGGATATCCCTTATTAAGCCATTCCCGCTTTTTCCCTTCCCTCATCGCATCAATCTGGCCATTTACCTTCGGAACGATCGCACCTTGTTCTTTCCCCATTGCCTGTGGCGGATAAATCAGTTTCATTGTCCTATGATAGACACCTTTAATGTCATAAAATTCATCTCGTGCTTTTATTGCGGCTTCATACTGATTAGGTGCTGTTTCCGTGAGGGTTATTTGGGTCGGTAAATTTTCATCGATAAGAAACGTGTATTCTTGTATCTGACCTAGTGGACTGACCACTTTAAATATTCGGCGTAGAGGGCCTTCAAATCCACGCATCATATCTCTTCTATTCTCCGCCTTAAGATTGGCCTATTACCCACCCTATGCAGCCACCACGTAAGATTTTCAACCCTTGAGTGCTCCAGTCGGATCATAGCGACAAATGCCCTAGGTAGAGGTCGTGCGGTTTCCATTGCTCTCAGAAGATTCTCAGCAGCCTCGTTCAGATGGTCTTCAGTGTCGCGTTTCGCCGTCGTAATTTCGACCGGAACGGTTGACATGTCAATACCTCGAGCGTCTTTCAGATATGAAAGTTCCAGGGCCTAACCTTGTTAAACGACGTAGAGGCCCTTCCCTTTTCTCAGCGTATGTTTCCGATTCTCGGATAATCTCCTCGATTCGTGCATCAGGGAACCCGAGAAGTCTTAGCATGGTTCTAAGATTCGCTTGGTATGCACGTCGAAGTGGCTGTGGATGCTCTGTCTCTTGTCTGAATATCTTTATCGCCTCCTTCTAGGTCTTGCCGGTGGAGGTGCTGTTGGTCTAGGCATATAGGGCAGACGCAGCGCGCTCGCCGCAGCGCGGTGACTAACATTATACACGCATGCCTCGTATTCTGGTGTGCCAGATAAAAGACCCACGTAGTTAGGTCCGCATACACCTGATGCCATCCCATGCGCCCACGAGGAGCCCGCTACAATTTCGATCTGTTGTTCAGGTGGAAGCTGTGGGAGCTGAGGAAACTGCTTGTATAACTGCTCATATATGTCCTGCCGAAATATGTAACCAGGAAGCCCTAGATCACGCAGAAATTTATCAATGAGGTCAACCGCCTTTGGCCTTGGCACATAAGTTTCACGTTCCCGAAGAAACTGCCTAACAATCTGACGTTCAGCCACGACTACTGCCATTTACTTCACCAGAAATAGTTTATCTCTCTACACTTAAAAAACTGTTCTATAATTCTTTTATAGAAGACTTTTCTATAACAATTCTCGATGAGTATGGCAACAACTAACGAAAAAATTCTTGCTGCAGCCTTAGCAATTGTGGTGATAATAGCAGCCGCAATCATTCTCAGCATGGTTGTCACTGTCCATAATGTTGGCACTATCAGAGCGGTTGGTATCGGCGTTTTCAGCGACAGCGCATGCACACAGACGCTTAGCTCGATAGACTGGGGAACACGGCATCCAGGCGAAACCGTCGGCATCTCCGCCTATGTCAAGAACATTCAAAACACCAACCTAACAATGACGCTGACCTCAAGCAATTGGAACCCCACAACAGCCTCCACATATCTAACTTGCACATGGAACTATACTGGTCAAGTGCTAATGCCAGCGCAGGTGCTTCCAGTCCAGTTTAGGCTTAGTGTTGCGTTAAACATAACAGGCATCACTAACTTCAGCTTTGACTTAAACCTAAACGCTACACAACACGTCTAATGCAAAAAGTGAATGAGAAAACTAGCCGCAGCCACAACCACGCCGCTTATGATACTTCCAGCTACGACAAACCCTAACAGTCGCCAGTCTCGGCCCTTTTTCTGTTCCTCGTTTTGTTGACCGTTCATGAACTTCTTAATCTCAGAGATATCGCCTTTCATCGTGCTTATGTCGGAGACTATGCCTCCTCTGCCGTCGGGTCCCCAAAGCGCAACATCTATCTTACCCATCGCTCTTTCGCAGTCCTCTCTAGAAACACAACTAGCAGAACGGTTTGAGCGAGAACGACGCGGCAAAACTACGCCTCTTCTACGCTGCTGGTGCAGGAGACGGTGATGGCGGAGTTGCTGGCTGAGAAGATGATGTGCTGTTTGTCCGAGCTATGGACTTTAAGGCTCTAGTGATAATGTCGATGGCGACTGTTATTGCCGAAGCAATGCCGATGTTGGTTTGCGTGATCAGGTCGGGGGGCAGATTTGGTATGAAGTATGCCCATGGCACTTGCGAGAAGAACACGAAGATCGGCACATACTTGAACCATGTTGCCGCGAACATTTTGATGTTCCATTGTTGCGGGTTTGTGCTGTAGTTTTCGGCGAAGCCAAACACGTCAACGGCTATGACTAGAATAACTGCCCATGGAATCGGGTTCAGATACCAGTTGGCGCCACCGTCGCGCAAATTGCCCAGGAAGCCTGTGACCTGTCCTAGTTGTATGAAGCCGCCTGCCACAGCCAGCTCAAACACAGAGAAAGCCACTACCGCAATCATGAGAACATATGTGACCGCGTCTTGTAGACTCATCTTTTGACTCATTCTGTTCTTTCACCAAGAATAAGTCTAGCGTAACCCTTTTAAAAACTTTCTAATCAGACGCGGCTTTTTCAAAGAAACTCTAAGAATAGCGTGACCCAATTCCTTACCCAGGGACATAGTTTTTGGCGAGAACCCCTTCATCACTTCAACCAGATCATTAAAATCTCTATCACTAAACGAGCACAGCACATTCTTCAAAGCATAACGCCGATTATTCTGTTTTCGCAGCCAAGAAATCCTTGAATCATAACTTTTCAGATCTCCTTCGACAATAGCTTCCCCCGCAGCCTTTCCCGAGGCCATGCCCTGAATAATTCCACCACCCGTAAGTGGGTCTGTGGATGGGAGCGCATCTCCTACTAAAAGCACATTATCAAAAACTCCAGTCTTCGGGTGACGATCAGTTGGAATCAATTTCGCTATGTGTTCTACCGCCTTATACTCGACCACTTGACGATTAATAAAGTTCTCCAAAAGAACTTTGACATTTGGGTTCTCCGAAAGCGGTGAGCCGAGACCAATTCGCACCATACCATTACCAATCGGGAAGATCCAGGC
>JAHPYV010000128.1 GCA_019058495.1 Promethearchaeati archaeon | reverse complement strand
TGCTGACGAGAAACGAGCCCTACCGCAGCGGCAGACGCGACCTCACGAGAAGAAAACTTATGAGACTGCAACGCGTAGCTCTAAGTAGTGGCTTACAGGCGTAATGGGGTTGGCTGCGAGAGCGCTCCCAACGCTTTCCGACGTTTTCCATAGGAGCGCGCGAAACAGAAGGAAGCATCATCTTTTCAGTCTAGTTCAATTTACCCTGACTTGAGGTCATAACAGAGAATTTTATCTGTTTCACTGGCTTGTTGGCCTTAAGACCATCAATAAGGCTCTTCAGACGTTTAGATGAGCCTTTCACCACCATAACCTCAAGACAGTTCTTCTCTGTTAAATGTGAATGAAGGTAAGCAGTAATCATGTCGCTAAATTCATGCTGCAGTCGAAACAGCTCCTCATTTTTCTCCATCTTTTCATAAAGAACAGTTATTGTTGCAATTACGTTACCTTTGATTCTGTCGAGTTTATTGTACTCTGATACATACATTCGAATAGCCTGCCTGAGTACTTCGGACCTTGTTGCAGATCGCTTTTTCCCCAGGATAGCATCTAGCTCTTTCAGCAGTTCTTTGGGCAGTGAAAGGCTTATTATGCTCAATGCGTTCACCTTGACATCCTGTATCGTACTAACTTGATCTTTCTCTAATAAGCATGACAGGTTGTCTCGTCCATGAGAATTCCTCCTTTCCAATCGTACAGTCTCCGATTGAACTTGCAGAGCAACAGATCTGACAACCAAATTAAGGGCAGAAGAGAAAAGTAAGAGGATCTAGAGTTATTAAAAAAGCTCAAAAAGTTAATAAGGATACTCAAGATATTTATAAGCGACGATTCTACGATGAAACGGGATCGATGTCTATGGTGAAAAACAACGGATACATACTGAAGGTCTCAAATCTCACTGTGAAGCTACAAAACCAATTGATCATTGAGAACCTAACCTTCCAAGTCAAGAAAGGAATAACATTAGCAATATTCGGACCTAATGGCGCCGGGAAAACAACGTTAGTGAAAGCGTTGCTTAATCTTGTGCCATACGAAGGGAAGATCGAGTGGGAAGAGAAAGTGAAAATAGGTTATGTTCCTCAGAACATAACTGTTAGCGATATACCGATTTCGGTGAAAGAGTTTCTGTCTGTCAAGAGCTGCCCGAATATTGAGAGTTACCTCAGCTTAGTCAAACTGACTGACTATAGCATACTCAATAAGAACCTGGGCCTCTTGTCTGGTGGGGAACTGCGCCGAATATTAATTGCTTGGGCTCTAATCGATAACCCGAATGTTCTGCTTTTCGATGAGCCCACAACTGGGGTGGACATGGGTAGCGAAGAACCTATTTATGTAATGCTTGGTGAACTCAAGAAGAAGAAAAAAATAACGATGCTCCTGATATCCCACGATATCCATATTGTGAGAGAACACTCGGATTATGTGCTTGCTCTAAACAGATCTGAGACATTCTTCGGCGAGTCAAAGGAAATAATGAACCCCTCCGTACAGCAAATGATCTGCGGAGAAACGGTGTGCAGGGGATGGAACGATGAGGGGAGATTCCCTTGACAGAGGTCCTATTGTACAGTATGGTGATAGGAGTATTTGTAGGTCTTGCTGCTGGATACCTTGGCTCTCTCATGGTCCTCAAGAAAATGGCACTCGTAGGCGACGCCATGTCTCACGTGGCACTACCAGGACTCGCACTCGGGATTCTATTCAACTTTGATCCATTCATTGGGGCATTTGCAGTCCTCTTTGTATCAGCAATAATAGTGTGGTATCTAGGAAGAGTCACCAAACTCTCCTATGAAGCACTAATCGGCGCAATGTTCACAACAGCGTTGGCAGTAGGAATACTAATGATACCTGCAGTCGACTTGCTCGAGGCACTTTTCGGGGACATTTCAAAGGTGGTCTTGTTGGACGTGGTGATCACAGTAATCGTCTCGGTTGCGTCAATAGCTCTAACGAAGATTATCTACAAGAATATGGTTCTAGGCATGATCTCAGAAGAGCTTGCAGCATCAAAGGGTATCAACATAGGTAGAACAAACCTGTTGTATCTCCTACTTGTATCGCTTGTGGTGGCGTTAGGCATAAGAATCACCGGAACATTGCTTGTGGGCTTCCTAGTCGTAGTACCAGCAGCGACTGCCAAGAACCTGAGTCTGAGTTCGTTCAGGTACTCGGTTCTAAGTGCAGTCTTCGCCGCGACTAGTTCGGTAGCAGGAGTTTTATTATCAAGCTATCTGAGCGTGCCTCCTGGACCAATGGTGGTTCTCTCAGGGATTGCAGTATTCTTGGCCACTGTGCCGTTCGAGTTACATATGCGGTAGGAGCCATGCATAGGACTGTGGCGATGCGCACCTCAATTGCCTACCATAGGCATTTATGTCATGATCTTTCTGATTCTTTCATGTTTCTATGAGGACAAAGACGTAACGCAATAAAGGATGATCCATTATTGTGATGTCAATGCATGGAACAGCGTGGAGTGTTTTTGAATAGGATGCCAGTGATCGAGATTGATGGGCTGGGCTCTCATTATGATGATCACGGCGAAGGAACATCTATTGTGCTTGTTCATGGTGCTCAGAGAACTGTTGAAGGATTTTATGGGATTGTTGCAGTCCTAAAAGAGAAGTACAGAGTTACAACTCCAAGTCTCCCGGAGCGGAGTGGATCAGAAGACATGACAGGCAAGGTCACTATTCAGCGTTACTCTGATCACATTGCACACTTGCTCTCAAAACTTGGAACCAAGAAGTCGGTTATCGCTGGAAGCTCGATGGGTGGACTTGTTTCACTGTGTTTCTTTTTTGGCCACCCTGAGATGACACTCGCCTTGGTATTGATAGACTAGGGAGCAAGGATAGCCATTGACGAGAGAATAGTGAAGCTCTTCGAAGACGATTTCGAAGGCGCCACAAAACTCGCGGCAAGCCTAGGTTACTCGACAAAAAACCCAGAATCGTCATCGAGGAAGCTCTAAAGTACAACTTGGCTATGAAGAAGGAGACGGTCTTGAAGGATCTCACTGCAATAGGCAGATTTGATGCGAGCAGCAGTCTGCATCAAATCAGAGTTCACACTTTGATAATAAGAGGAGGCAATGACATACTCACACCGCAATCCATGACCGAATCCCTAAAGAAAGGGATCAGAGGTTCAACTGTTCGAGTAATCCAAGGCGCAGGGCACTCAATTGTTGCGGAGAAGCCAAAAGAACTCAGCGAAGCAATCATCCAATTCCTCCAAGAACACAAAATATAGCGAAACCACACAGAAACTCCTTTTACGTAGAATAATTCTCTCAATGACAAGATCCTATGTTTACATGCAATACTATTAGTCTCCACCAGATCTAAGAGGCTGACTGCGCCGATGAATAGCAAGAACAATGCCATCGCGGTCACGGTTCTAGCAAGCTTGGTCTGGGGAACTAGCTTCCCAGTCATCAAAATCGGGCTGTCATATGTTGACTCTTACAGCTTCGCGTTCCTACGTCTCATAATTGCCTCAATTGCGATCTTGGCGATTTCAGTTCCCCTCAAGAAGTTTCAACCATCACTCTTCAAGAACAAGATCATCTGGTTCTTGGGAATATCGAACGCCGTAGCGTTTGTATTACAGTATGTTGGAATGAATTACACGACTGCCTCCAAAACGGTTCTCCTCGTTGACTCAGATGTGATTATAGTTGCGCTGCTAAGTTGGTTAACCCTCAAAGAACGCTTCTCGAATCGGATGAAAGCAGCCGTTGTCTTGGGTTTCCTGGGCGCGCTCTTATTAGTAACTGGCGGGAATGTCAGTGAGCTAACAGGTGGCGAACTTCTCGGGGACATATTAGTCTTCCTTGCGGGAGTTGTGTGGGCTTTCTTCATGATTTGGAACAAAGGCTTGGTTTCAAAGGGCGTTGATGCAATCGCGATGACATCTTCGGTCATGCCAGTTACCGCAATTTTGCTCCTGCCTTCTGCTCTAATACTTGGTAGCATGAATCTCTCTATAATAGCAACTGGAGGGTGGGGCGCAATAGTTTACACCGGAGTATTCTGCTCTACAGTCGCTTACTTTCTTTGGACCGTTGGATTGAAGCGTCTGTCTGTAACGATCTCCGCCATAGTTCTCCTTCTCGAAGTAGTGTTTGCAATAGTTTTGTCATTCTGGTTACTGGGAGAAAGCTTCACAATCATAGCAGCAATAGGCGCGACTCTGATACTAGTCTCAATACTCTTAGCTTCAGTATGAAGTGATCCATGAAAAGACAAATCGACTCGGAATTCAAGTCGTCAACCCCCTCCCCTTGCTGCTCTTATGAATAGACAATGTTTGAATTCTTCAATCGAATTGGCGAGGATTTCGCCGTTGTCTGAACTCGCCGCAATTTCAATTCTGACCTTCGGTTGCCCTCTAAGCGGCACTATGCCTTCCTTGCCGATCTTCTCCTCCCGCAGTGTTATTCTCATTGAGACGTCTTTTCTCGAGATCTCCAGTATTGCGCCCTTTTCCAACGAGAAAGTATCGATCTTTGGGGCTCCGAGTTTGAGAATACACTCTTTGATTATAGCAAGCATCTCTTGAAACCCGAAAAGATTATACGTCTCCGAAAATGAAGCTGTTGCCAATTGCACACCTCAAGCTTGGTACGTGCTATTACATGGTATGCATATCAATCTGGAAGAAGAGAAAGAAGTGCGGAACCAGATTGATCGATGAATCTAAGCAATCACTTCCCTCTTTATAAGTTTTTGTGAGCCACGCTATCTTCTTTCCCATTTGCCTAGCTGTCTCAACGTCTTCCTTGTCGTTCAACACTTCACCCTTTCCCCCATATACGACTGTTCGGTAAGAAACCCATGAAATGATCGTCTCATTGATGAGAACGACGAACGGCGCACATCTTCAGAATGTTTGGGACCGAGCATAAAAACAAGAGGAGATGCAGGTTGGAGCATATTCATAGCGCAGTATAATGAATAATATCTGGGCGCATAATGCAAAGTTCATATAACAACCGACCGTGTAAGAAGGCATGGAAGACGAAGAGGCCGTAAGAGCCGGTTCTTGGTCAGAGTGGTCTAGTGGCCTTGGCTCTGCAGATATATTACCAAGCACTTCAATTCCTCGGCTGGAATGAAATACATCTTCTTCGCTCCACCCAAGGCAGAGATGGAAATAACCTTTGCCTTCAAGTTGTTTCTTCTGCAATAATCCCGTACCGTCGTTGTGCTAAGCCCTAGAAATCTTGAGGCTTCTTTGACAGTCAAGTATCTCGTCCCTGAAAGGATTTCTCTTTGCCGTCTTGCATTATCTCTGAGCTTGATCTGGAGTCGCTGAACTTCGTGAAATGGAATGTAGCAGCAATGTCTTACCCTACCGGAAACGCTGCGAGAAAGCGCGCCACGAATGCGCATGTGCTTAACTTGGCCATGCATACACCACTTCCACAAAGTATTGCAGGGCAAATGAAGTACCCTAGCAGCTTGAGATACAGTCTGGAACTTCGACTTGACCTCCAAGATCTGCCTCTTCATCTCTTCGGCTTCCTGCCGACATCTGTTCACCTTGAATGACCACCTTGATATTCCAACCTTGAACAGAGCTTCTCTACCAGACGCTAAGACCCGCACAACTCGTTGCCCGTTTCTCCCGTGATTAATACTGGCACCATTCGAAGTCATTTTGCTGATGTACTGAACAAGGAAGTCGATCAGAAATGGGAACTTCTTTTGGGAGAATTCCCATTTTTCCTGTATACTGCCAAACACACCGCTTCTCTGATGGAGAGGTCGGCAGAATCCATCTCCGTCCAACAGTCCAGCAATGAAAGGCACTCCTAGCTCCGTGTTTAACTGATTGTCCGAGATCCAGCTCTTCAGAGGATCAATGCCCAAAGAAACAAGCCTGTTCTTATTTGGAAAGAAAGAAAGGAGATTAGTGGCTGAAACGGAAACCACTATCTCATCAAGTCTCTTAGGTGCAGTTAGTATGGGACTGAGTCCTGAGCGCGCAAACATCTCCACCGTCTTTTTTGCCAAGTCCCTTTCATTTCCCTGAAAACATATGTTCAGGATTTGAGTGGACTTGTAACGTGGATTTAGATATCCATCAGCGAAGTACAAGCCAAGCAAGTAAGCCCTCTCCTCGGGCTGGAGAGCTTTGATATTCATCTTGAGTCTGTAGTGATGACTTTTCCCTTTACCGAATCCACCAGTCCTGTTTTCGAAGTCGGTGCCCATAGTTGCGCAAGAAAAGTGGTCCCTGCTTTTACGGGCAGGATGGTTCTGAGCAGGAACTCCATAACTAGAACGCTTCTTAAGCTTTTGGACGATAAGGCGACCGAGGTCCTTTAGTTTCGGAGGCTTTTCAGATAGGGTGACGGTATTGTTCATAGATGTCCTCCCGCGTCCATACTTGCGTCGCGCCACTCCTCCCAATACCGTCTGCTGTTGCCATATATAGCCTACACGCAAACGACCCAATTTTCATCCAAAAGAGGAGACCTACGTAGAGCTGATTTGTCGTAGGTAACTAGCTAGTGGGTTTGCTCTTCAGCAATTTTGTCAGCCATGCCAGTTTCCTTCCGAGTTCGCGAGCAGTATCAACTCCTTCTTTGTCATTGAGAACTTCACCCTTATCCCTTCCATACGCGACAGTCCAGTATGATACGCCAGGAACTATCATTCCATTTATGAGGAAGAAGAAAAGGATTTCGGCCAAGGTGAAGTTCGCTCCTGCTCTCCTTGCTACGACAAGAGCGCTTCCGACTTTGTTGTTTAGTGGTTGCCCCAGTGCCTTTGCGAGGTAACCCATTCTGTCTATCAAGATCTTTGTTTGAGGAGAACATGAACCGAAGTACACCGGCGTGGCTAGAACTATACCATCTGCTTCCATGACCTTGTCAAATAGCTTTTCTCCGTCGTCGTCTATCTTGCATTTTTTGGTTTTGCGACATGCCAAGCATGCATCGCATGGTTTGAGGTCATATTCAACGAGACGTATGGCTTCTGTTTCGGCTCCTTCCTGCTCGGCAGCCTTCAGAAGTTCCTTAGTCAGTAGCTCACTGTTGCCGCCTTTCCTAGGACTTCCAATAAACGCGATTACCTTAGGTTTCACGTTATCAGCCATGTTATCGTAACGCCTCCATCTCGAAAGTGACTGGGCTAGATATGAGTTTTGTGAAGAAACTGATTATATTTGCTGTGCCTATATTATTTAACTGTTGGTTGTCGTTTGGCTGAGAGGTTTGTTCTTTAAGCGCGCGCTTCGACGAGTGGTGATAAAGAATACTCTCATCCTCTTGTCGCCAATGGTTTAGCTTTTTGTTTGCGTTTCCTGAGACTCTCGATCTCATCATTTGGTACCACTAGGCGTCTGTGGCCTAATTCGTCTCGCACTAACGTGGCGGCGAGTTGTCCGCAGTGATACAAATAGCGTAACTTGTCGGGAGAGACATTTAGCATCTCTGCGAGGTTCACGAGGCTCACTCCCTTGTCTTTGATTCTTCTTACTCTTTCCCTCTCCTCCATAAATTCCGCTGGAGATTTCTCCCTGAACTTCTCCAACTCTTCAATAGGGATGTAATGTCGAGACAAGGTCAAACCTCCTGTCTTCCTAGTTCTCACAGTTTCCCTGCGATACTTTAGTTTGCCAGCCTTTAGCCAACTTCGTACAATGTAGCCGCTAACATTGAACATCCTTGCAACCTGTCCAGTATTGTAGTAGTTCGTTTCTTTACATTGAGCTTCGGTCATCTTCTGAGACCATTGAGCTACCTTCCAAGAGTATCTAGCGATCCCTGCATCTAACAACGCGTTTATGCCGGACTTATGAATCCATGCTTCACGCGGGCCATTAGAACGTACTGTCACAGTGACACTCTTTGGTACCAGTGAATTGACAAACTTCTCGACAAAGTCAACTAGAAAGGGATAACTAGATTGAATCAAAGACCATCTCCATGGACGCACTGAGTGGAAGTAGTATTTTTGGATGTTTACCTGACAAGATCCGTCTCCGTCAAGTAGACCAGCCAAGAATGGGATTCCTCCTTCAATACCAAACAAGTTATTCTCCTCAAGAAACCTCTTTCTAGTACCCGCATCCTTCTTGAGACTTTTCTTGTCTGGAAGAAAGTCAAAGAGAGACCTTGAACAAGTTGCCACGGTTATCATGTTGCTCATATACGCGTATGAGTACTTCTTGATGCTAGTGTTCAGACC
>JAHPYV010000127.1 GCA_019058495.1 Promethearchaeati archaeon | reverse complement strand
CTGATAGAGACCCTCAAATTAACTGAAATTGGGTATGTCGATTCAGATAGATTCCAACCCATCGTTGTCCTACATAATGGAGAGGTTAAGAACCCTTTCCGAATCTACCAAGGTGACGGAATGATTCTCATTATCAGCGAGGTTCCGACGCAACCAAACCTCATAAACGAATTGGCTAAAGCTATTGTCAATTGGAGCCAAGAGAAGAACGCCAAACTCATCATAGCCTTAGGCGCAGTTCCAATTCCAAACAGAACCAGCATTGACTCTCCGGAAGTCTACTCAGTCAGGATAGGTGAAAAAACAGCTGACATTATCAAGAAAGCTGGAATGAAGCCTCTCGAGGAAGGAATACTAGTTGGCCCGTATGCATCCCTGCTCTGGGAATGCAAGAAGAAGAGGATCCCAATAATCTCACTTCTTGCCCAGTCCTTTCCAGATTACCCTGACCCCGGAGCAGCAGCAGCGGTCCTAGAATCACTCTCAAAAATAATAGGCAAGAAGATCGACGTGAAAGAGTTAACGGAGAAAGCACAAGAGATCAGAGTGAAGACCAGGGATCTAATGAAGCAAACAGGAAGGACGATGCAAGAGATGGGCAAGGGCAGGGAGTACGAAATACCTCCCCTATACGCATAGACTATCCCCAAATGAGGTGAAGCGAAAGAATGACATCATCAGACGACGAGAAAAGGAGACCAAGATACCGGTTTTCAAGAGTCTTTGACGAAATGGAAGAGCGCTTTGACGAGATGTTTGGATCTATTATGGACGCATTCGCATTCGATAAACCATCTTGGGATATTGAGCGACAGTGCCTCGTACCGCTTAGTCAAGTTGCGGAAACCGAAGACAAAGTAATCGTCACGATCGACCTGCCGTACGTAGACAAGGAGAACATAAAGCTAAATGCTACCGAGAAAACGCTCGAAGTGGATGCTAAGACCAATCGCGCCATATGTTTCGACAAGTGGGGGACTGTGCAGAAATGTACAGAGTTTAACTGTTTCAGAAAGAAGATCAAGCTCCCTGCTGAAATCAAACCAAATGAAGCAAAGGCAACATTCAAATCGGGAATACTCGAAGTCCAGATACTAAAACGAATTGAAAGAACTCCGATCAAAATCGACTAAGAAAACTAGATTCTCATCATCACCAGCAAGATAGACTGACCTTCCAGAAGAAGCGCTTCAATCTAGCTAAGTCATTCATGCTTTTATTAAGGAGAGACCCTCAAATATCAACCAGACTATTCACACTCAATATATCTCGTGATTAGGCGGTGAGCATAAACGCCACGAAAAGAAGTGGAGTATCTAGACTTCTTCTTTCGACCCAAATCAATAGCTGTAGTTGGGGCCAGCAGGCAGCCAAGAAAAATAGGGCACGTCATCTTCAGGAACCTAATTGATTTGGGCTTCCCAGGCAAAGTCTACCCTGTGAACCCCAACGCAACCACCATATTGGGTCGCAGATCCTTCGGATCAGTTACTGAGATAGACGATGAAGTGGAACTCGCGGTCATAGCGACCCCATCGGCCATAGTGCCTTCCAGTGTGGAAGACTGCGCGAAGAGCAAGGTTAAGGCTGGAATCATAATATCTGGAGGGTTCAAAGAGACTGGCGAAGACGGCAGGAAGCTTGAGGAAGAATCACTGGACATAGCTCGTAGAGCTGGAATGAGGCTGATTGGTCCAAACTGCATGGGCATCTATGACACATACAACTACATAGATACGTTGTTTCTTCCAAGATACAGATTAAAGAGACCGCCCAGAGGAGACATAGCCTTCATAAGCCAGTCAGGAGCCTTCGGAGCAGCAGTACTCGATTGGGCCGCAGAGCTTGGAATAGGGATCTCAAAGTTCGTTTCGCTCGGAAACAAAGCGGACATCGACGAAGTCGAAATACTTAAATACCTCGAAGATGACCCAACCGCAAAGTGCATTGCAGTCTACATCGAAGGCACGAATAGAGGTCGAGAGCTCTCCGAGACACTAAAAGAGGTCACAGCAAGAAAACCTGTTATTGTACTCAAAGGCGGCATGACACCAGAAGGGCAATCCGCGGCATTGTCGCACACTGGCATTCTGGCAGGCACGCCCCAAATATACGAAGCTATGATCAAACAGACTGGGGCAATAAGGGCCGAAACAGCGGAAGAACTATTGGACTTCTCAGTAGCTCTTTCCCATCAACCGCTCCCGCAGGGAAACAGGGTAATGATTTTGACGAACGCGGGAGGATTCGGTGTACTGACAGCCGACTCAGTAAGCAAGCTCGGACTCAAGCTCGCGAAACTAAATGATGAAACGATCAGACAAATAAAAGGCAAAATGCCTTCGACAGTCATCGTCAAGAACCCACTCGACCTCGTTGGCGACGCAGATCCAGAGAGATACGAAATAGCCCTAGAGTCACTAACGAGAGACCCAAACATTGACAGCATGATAATCATAATACTGGTTCAGACACCCGAAATAGACCCAGAAATAGTTGATGTGCTCACCAACGTAACATCCTTCTACAAGAAACCAATGTTGGTCACAACGGTTGGAGGAGAACTCACACAGATGCTCACAAAAATGTTCAGCGAAAGCGGCATATCAACATACCCAACGCCTGAAAGAACGGTAAAGGCAATAAAGGCACTCACGACTTGCGCACAGAATCGCATGAGAACTGAGTCAGGCATGTGAGTTCAATTCTGAAGTCCTGCTCCCAGATTTCCGATAGGAGACAACCAAAACTAGTTGCGTCATTCGTAGACCACAATTATTAAGTATTCCGCATGAGTTATCAAGTGTGAACAATTGGCAGGGGTGTCTGGCGAATATGAGTCCATCAGAAGATCAAAGCTCGATTTTGGATGACATTCTCAACCTAGTCTCAAAGTCCGAGGGGAACTTCAGAGACATCAGGACTAAGCTTGAAGAAGCCTTAGAGACAGCCAAGAAATCTGAAGAAAGTAGCAAAACTGAACTCGATGCCAAGGACGAACAAATCAACCAACTAAGACAAGAGAACAATGGCATGGCTTCAAAGCTCAAAGATATCGAAGACCAGCTAAGTAGAATCTCGAAAACGTACCAGGAATTATCAGGCAAATTCACTGAAGCTGTTGACGTGAGGGAACTACTGACAATCTACGTGACTCTACTGGAGCAAGTCTTTGAGGGCAGACCGCATGCCAAGATCCTCTGGCTTCTACATGGGAAGAAGGCTGTCCTCACAAGAGACGAAATAAACAAAAGTTCAGGATTTCAACCTGCAATAGTGCTGAAGAGCATATACGACCTTGCAAATGCCAACCTGATAAACTACAACGATAACATCCAAGAACTAAGTCTCAAACGAAAACTGTACTAGGCTTGAAGTGTCAACTTCATCACCTGACCGATTTGTCAAGTGTTCACGAATTATCAGGCAACTTCATTTATCGTCACGAACGAAGTTTTTTGTTAGTAGACTGGCTATTCTCGATTCGTAATCATTATATACCGACTGAGAATATGGTCATAAGAACGTACTTAAGAGGTCCCCCTGATTGCAGGTCTATGAGTCAGTGGACAGAATTGAGCTGAAGTTGCCCTTCCAGGACACGCCTATCCTCAATGTCTACGTGATTTCAGATGGGTCCTCTGCGACGGTTATCGACACCGGTATGGGGGACGGCACTTCCAATATGCTTCTACTTAGAGGAATCGAGAAACTCGGTTTGAGAAAAAAGGACGTATCCATCATAATCAATACCCATGAACACATAGAGCATTTCTCAGGTAACCATGACTTGGTTGAGGCGACAGGCGCGCGGATCGTTGCGCACTCTATCGCGAAAGAGTACATAGAGAAACCATCAACACAAGTTGCAAGTGAAGACATCCTAAGAACACTACCTGACGGTGCCGCGGAACAGCTCAGGAGATGGAGTGCAATCTTCAAAACCGTCAAGCCATCAACGGTAGCTGAAACGGTCGAAGATGGAGACGTACTTGAACCGATTGGAGGCATGAAACTAAGAGTTATCCACACACCTGGACACGCCCGAGGGCATGTATGCTTGTACGATGAAAATAGAAAAGTACTCTTCTCAGGGGATCAAGTCCTCGGATCGGGTACGCCTTATGTTGGCAAATTTCCAGACGGATCCAATGGAGATATGGATGACTATCTTACTTCTCTTGAAAGACTAAAGAAGCTGGACTTGAAGCTGATACTGCCAGGACACGGACCGACGGTTACGGAGCCTTATAAGAGGATAGATGAAACAATCGAGAGAAAAATCAAGAGAGAACAGGCAATAATCAGATCACTGGAAAAAGATCACGCAAAAGACCTGTTCACTCTCACGAAGGAAGTCTACGGAGGCGCTCCAGAAGAGGTCTTCTTTTACTCATCATGTGTACTAGCCTACCTAAGCAGATTGAAAAAACAGGGCAAGGTGGAGTACTCAATCAACGGATTCAACATGGAGTACAGGCTGAAAAAGTAGAAGCCAGTGAAACATAGAGCAACATGATGACTCTGGCGGGCGGTTACGGAAGCGTTTTATGAACCACTCTTTTGGTGATAACTTTAATGACAAAAACCTGGAAAATGGCCGAACTGATTTTCACGGGAAACGAGCTTCTCAAGGGAAATGTACTAAATACAAATTCACATTGGATGGCCAAGACTCTCACATCTCTAGGAATTGAAGTCAAGAGAATGGTGGTAATCGAAGATAACATCGACATAATTGCTGAAACACTCCAAGAATCCCTAAGCCGAGAGCCCGATTTCATCATCACATCTGGAGGCTTGGGACCGACATACGACGACGTCACCCTTGAAGGAGTGGCAAAAGCCCTCAGAAAACCATTGCAAGTCAACTCTGATGCGCTGAAAATGGTGCGAGATCGCTACACACTGGCCGAGAAGGCAGGGCTTCTTAAGATCAATGAGTCAGAGAAGCTCATGGTGAAGATGGCGAGCCTTCCAGCTGGTGCATCACCACTTGCGAACCCTGTCGGTGCGGCTCCAGGAGTAATGGTCGAACACGCGAACACCACGATATTCTCGCTGCCTGGCGTCCCCGCAGAAATGAAAGCAATATTCAGCTATAGCATAATCCCTTGGATCAAACCACGCTTGGGAAACGCGTTTCATGCAGAGAGGACACTGCTCGTGACGGGGGTCGCTGAATCTCGGCTCGCACCGATAATCCTGGACGCAATGGCAAAGGTATCTGGTACTTGGATGAAAAGCTGTGTCCAAGGGTCAGGGAAATCAGAGATCTGCATGTCCACCACCGCGACGAGCGAAGATGAAGCCAATAAGAGAGTCGAAGATGCTTACAATATGATTACGGGGAAAATCCGGGAAATAGGTGGTAATGTTAAGGAAGGACACGATAAGACATAGCAGGAACGGCTCATTACTATCCAGAACTTGCTATGATCGTGCAGCGGGAGGGCTTCTGTTGATATATTCGAAGAATAATTGAGCGATTATTGCGAATATCACATCACAGCCGACAATTTTTTAAGACCATACTCAATTTTAGTTATGCAGTCCTTTCATATAACTAACTTATGAAGGGATTCAGCACAGAGGAGGCCTGGAGAACCATGCCTCTGTTGAAAACTGCTGTTAGGGAGCCACCCTTAAAGAACCGCGACGATGGTTCTCAGAAATTGCAGGCAGAAAGGGGGTAAAGTGAGTGTCTGAGACCCTTGGTCTCTCACTGAGAGAAACTATATATCATCGGATAGCCGAAATCGACGGTTGCTATCTCTTGATCTATTCTGGGGCAGCAGAGAGACTAACATTCTTGTCGTCTCTTCTCAGGGAGCCGAGGGAAAGTGACACAACTGGTCTGCTGATCGACTTCAGAATAGGGCAATTCGCTGAGAAGTTCAAGGTTGAGGGCTATGTCATTATGGACAATGTCCCCGAGACCAATCGGGGAGCGCCTGTGGAATCCTACTGTCTAAACAAGATACGAGATGAAGCCACGAAATTTGCTAAAAGGCGTGTAGATTCCGAACGAATTCTCGTGGTTGTGGATCCTTCATCTTTCCTGCTTCACCCTCAAGAAACTTCACAAGATGATGCCTTATCTTTCCACAAGAATATCGCCTTCCACAAGAACACTGTAAACATAATTAACTCAGTCGAAGGAGCAACAGCAATCCTACTATACGACGCGAATCTCCTAAGCGAGAAACTCATGGCCAAGCTGATTGAACTTCACCAGCCCTCCCAAGGTTCCTTTAGCAGGTTCACTCCCAAAGCACTGAAAGAGGAGACCCATAAAAGAGCGAAGGCTGGCAAGTGCTATCTCGAGATTGTGAGTTCCGAGGGAGGCATTATGCTCCTCGATCCGCCATCCAATTCGGTTGGCCTACTTCTACCTGTCACAAAGGCAATTGAAGAAGTCCTACCCAATGACCCCTTAAATATCGCCCACCGCGACATTGCGTTCACAAACAACTACACATCACATGCCAGTGCATGTCCATACTTCTCACAAGACGTTGCCAGCGGGTGCTTGCTGGATCCAACCGTTATAAGCACCCCAGAGATCCGCGGTCGATCCTTCACCGAAGGTCGTCCGTGCATTACCTCGGTAGATCACATGATCTGCGAAGAGAAGCAAGAAAAGAGAGAAGGCGATGATAGTGGCGGCAGACAGAAACGAGGGAATCGAAATGGATCCTTCAAGTACATGTGCGGACCAGCAGACACGTCGCCAACGAGCACTGACCTATTGCCTCTCAAGCATCCAGCAAGGATTCTCAAAGTCAAGACAGTCGCGCGGTCTAGGACAACCAGACGCTTCCTCGCTTGAGTGCTCACCTCAATTAGAACCCTAGCCATTCTTTCTCACATATTCAAGGCGCTACAATGTTGCCAAACAAGAGCCTTCCAAGGAGCAAATAGCCGTCGATCTGAACCCACCATATGATGCTAGCGCCAACCGCAACGCAGCTCTCCACTCCCAAACGGCAAAACGTGAATGCTTTTTAGTAAGTTTCGACATCATTTATCCAGTCAAATTTTAGAACCGTACCTGAGTGAATGGACTCTATGGGAGAGAGAAAATGCTGCAATATGGATATGCTGGTCAGATAATCCGCGTTGACCTAAGTAAAGGCAAGATAACAAAGACCCCGCTGGATGACAATCTTGCCAAGAACTACATAGGTGGACCGGGAATTGGTGCAAGAATCATATACGATGAAGTCGAACCAAAGGTCGGTCCCTTTGACCCTGACAACAGGCTAGTGTTCATGACTGGACCACTGACGGGAACACCCTCGCCTTCGAGTGGGCGTTACGAGGTCTGTGCCAAGTCTCCTGCCTCTGACGCTTGGGGTGACGCCAATAGTGGGGGGTACTTTGGTCCTGAGTTGAAGAATGCTGGTTTCGATGGAATAGTGTTCCAGGGCAAAGCGCCGAAACCCTTGCTTCTCTGGGTTCATGATGGCGAAGCTGAACTCAAGCCGGCAGACCATCTTTGGGGGAAGGATGCTTTCGAAACAGAGGACATCATAATCAAGGACCAGGGCGACAGCAAAATTAAGGTTGCCTGCTGCGGTCCTGCAGGCGAGAAACTTGTCAGATTCGCAGCGGTGATGAACGACAAGCACAGGGCTGCTGGGAGATGTGGACTTGGAGCCGTCATGGGTTCAAAGAACCTGAAAGCTATTGCTGCAAGAGGAACACGCAAGTTCGGTATAGCCAAGGAAGATGAACTCAGGAAGCTAAGCCTCAAAGCCATAAAGAAAATAAAAGGAAGCATGGCCTACCCAGGCTACTCCAGTTTTGGAACAAGTGGTGCCCTAATAATGCTCGTAAGCTTGGGTGACACGCCGATCAAAAACTGGAGCAAAGGGGAGTTCCCGAACGCCATAAATGTCTCCGGCGCAAGCATAGCCCAGAAGTACTTCAAGAGAAAATACGCTTGCTTCAACTGCCAAATCGCATGCGGACGATGGATAAAGGTAGAAGACAAAAAGTATTCCTGCGAAGGCTGCGGACCCGAGTACGAGACTTGTGCCTCTCTCGGTACAATGTGTTTGAATGATAATCTTCTGACGGTATGCAAAGCTAACGATTTATGCAACAGACTTGGGTTGGACACGATCTCCGCGGGCTCAACTATAGCTTTTGCTATGGAGTGCTATGAGAACGGACTGATAGCGAAGAAGGACTGCGGAGGCACCGAGATCAAGTGGGG
>JAHPYV010000126.1 GCA_019058495.1 Promethearchaeati archaeon | reverse complement strand
CCCAACTTTCCCTCGAAGAAGGCTGCTAAGTTGCGAGGCAGACGGTCAATATCCTCCGCTAGGCTAAGGTTGTTCAGTTTCGTGACTGTGATGTAAGGTAACTCGTCAAGCTTTGCGCCTTCCAGGATCAGTCTGGTCTCTTCTTCAGAAAACCCCTGTTTATCTTCAACCCAGTTGAGAAACTTGCGATCCATCGGGCACGCTCTCTGACAGAGCATACACCCGATAAGGCAGTTGTGCCAAGAAGATTTAATCCAATCAGGGAACGGTACATTCCCGGGCTTCTCGTTACGGTAGACGATGCACTGCTCAGCGCGCAGAAGGAAACGATCGGAAGGGATGGCGCCAGTAGGACAAGCTTCCCTGCAAAGTTGGCATTTCTCGCAAGCTTTCATCATTGCCAGTTCCTGCCACGTATCATTCCGGCAAGGCAAATCAGAGTAAACTGCCACGAGCTGGTGGAAGCTCCCCATGCCTGAAACATAGGTGATGTTGTTCCTTCCGTACTGGCTCAAGCCGCTGTGTACTGCGAGTAGCTTTAGGGGTAGCGCTGTGCCAGCTGTTCTGTATCCTTTTCTCTCGAGCAACTCCGAGAGGAGACTCGCAGTCGCTTTGGTTATCTCGTCGTATGCCGTATATGTTGGAGGGATGATAAGCGGATACGATTCTCCCTTCCACTTGAATGTGGCTTGAGTCTGGGGTCTCGGCACAGCCACCACGATCAAGGAGCCAGCTGCAAAGTCTTTGGGAGGAGCGAAATTGAACCAAGCAAGACGTGTCTTATAGAACTCGTTGTCAAACAGACCCTGTCTATAGCGCTCTTTGATATCATCTTGAAGCGCGGGAAGATGTTGCATAGATACGGCGCGTGCTTGGTACCCACGCTTCCTAAGCTCGGTGAAGACATCGTCCATGAATGTGCTCAACTCAGATCCCTGCACCCAAATCATGGTGTCCCCGTACTTATATACATCTTCTCACAAGAATAGACTCGCCCCCATGTGGGCTCATTTGCCTACTCGAAATACTTATTTTTGTGTTCGACGTTATGTAGAAGTTATTCGGAGGATCTGGGGACTGAGAGTATGGTAAGACCTCTTTGGAAACCATCTCAATCGCGGATTGAGCGGGCCAATGTGACTCGGTTCATCGATGCGGTAAACAGAAGATATGACTTGAAGATTAGGTCTTTTTCCCAGCTCTATGAATGGTCGACGAATGAGATTGCGGACTTCTGGGCGGCTGTCTGGGATTTCACAGGTATCATATCATCCAGAAAGTATGACAATGCTGTTGAGGATATCAACGTTTTTCCAGGCACCAAGTGGTTCCCAGGTGCCAAACTGAACTTCGCCGAGAACCTGCTAAGATACCGAGATGACCAGCTTGCACTTGTTTTCCATGGAGAAGACCAAAAAGTTGCCACAAAAACGTATATTGAGCTCAATGATGAGGTCACTCGTGTCGCTCAATCGCTGCGTCAGCTAGGCATAGGACCATCTGACATCGTAGTCGGGTACATGCCCAACCTGATTGAGACAGCTGTTGCCATGCTGGCGACGACGAGTGTTGGAGCGATATGGGCTTCCTGTGGCGCGGATCTCCAACCAAGTGCCGTTCTTGACCGCTTCGGACAGATCGGACCCAAGGTTCTTTTCACAGCAGATGGGTATTTCTACAAGGGTAAGACCTTCTCTGCTCTCGCGAATGCTGAGCAAGTTGCAAAGGGCGTTGACGCCCTGGAAAGGGTTGTGGTGGTCTCCTATGCGGAGAAAGAGCCTGACATATCCAACATCCCACAAGCTGAGCACTACGCAGACTTTAAAGCCTCACGAGGTAAGGCTGACGCAGGATTTGAGCAGGTGGCTTTTGAACACCCTGTGTACGTCATGTTCTCCTCTGGGACAACCGGGAATCCTAAGTGCATGGTGCAGAGCGCTGGCGGCGTTCTCATCAATCATTTGAAGGAACTTGTTTTGCACACAGATCTCAAGCGAGAGGACAGAATCTGCTATATCACCTCGCCATCGTGGATGATGTGGAACTGGCTCATAAGTTCACTAGCGGTCGGCGCAACCGTCATCCTCTACGATGGGAATCCGTTGCATCCCAGTTGGGAAGCGATGTGGAAGCTTGTTCAAAATGAGCGGATTACGATCCTCGGCGTTAGTGCAAATTACATCCTGTCCTTGGCGAACAGTAGAGCCACTCCAGGGAAAAGCTATGACCTGTCCTCCCTGCGAGAGATCTCTCAGACCGCAGCCCCACTATCACCCGAGGGCTTCGAATATGTCTACAAGGAGATCAAAAAGGACTTGCACTTCAACTCCATCTCAGGTGGCACAGACATAAACGGCTGTTTCGCAGCTGGTAGCCCCACCCTCCCTGTGTACTCGGGGCAATTGCAGTCACCAGCACTGGGAATGAAGGTGAAATCCTATAGTGAGACAGGCGATTCTGTGAAGGACCAGCAAGGCGAACTCGTCTGCGAGGCTCCATCTCCGTCAATGCCCTTGTACTTCTGGAATGACCCTGACATGACAAAATACAGGGAGGCGTACTTCGACTATTACAAGCCCATGGGCAAGAACGTGTGGCGGCATGGGGACTACATCAAGATTGATTCGAGAACAGGCGGGATAACGTTTTTCGGTCGGTCCGACGCAGTGCTGAAACCGTCAGGCGTGCGCATAGGCACAGCCGAAATCTACAATGTCGTCCAGACAATTCCTGAGGTAGCCGACAGCCTAGCTATCGGGCAGACTTGGAAAGGTCAGCAACGTGTCATATTGTTCGTGAAGCTTGCCTCGGGTGAGGTGTTGACAGAGGAACTCAAAAAGAAGATCTCCTTGGCGCTACGGGAAAAGGCTTCTCCAAGACATGTGCCGGCACTCATCGTGGAGGCTCCAGACATACCCTATACGTTTAGCAACAAGAAAGTCGAGATCGCAGTAATGAACATAATTCACGGGCGGCCGGTGACCAATCGAGGAGCACTCGTCAATCCAGAGTCGTTGGATTATTTCGAGAAAGTTCGGTCAGACCTGGAAAAATAGAGCTCGAAGCCGATTTCTTCTTGCAGTGAGAGAGAAGAAGCCACACTGACAGATCCATTATGGCATTCCGAGTTGATTCAGCAACAAGTGAATCATTTCAAAGTCTCAAGAATCCCACATCATTTATGGATAGGAGTGTTAACCTCCCATATGCACTTGAAATACACTCGTGACCCATATCTGGAGCTATATTGGGACAAGGCGACTGGACTATTTGTCAAAGCTAGTTACATGACTTCTCCTGAATGGATAAACGTGACACTAACTTCTACAACAGCATTCGCGACTGGTGGTCCACCGTCGTTGCTCTTGGTCGGAGGCGCCGTCGCTGCAGTCGTTGTCATTGCAGGCGTTGCTGTGTATGTGTGGGGGCGCGGAAAGAAATAGTCAGAAACTAACTACAGCCAGATCGGACTCCAAGAGTCTGATCGGAAACGCCTATTTTTGGTTAAGGTTGTCTTAGCATCTTCCCTGCGTTCGGATGAGCTGGCTAGACGCGAGTTGGACGGGAGGGAGATCCGCCCGCGTGCGGACCTTTCGAAGAACCAATTGCTCGATCGTCAACACCTGTCGGTTCTAAGAATTATCAGGCTACTCTGTTTCGTCGTTGCAGACATCAAGAGCCACTGTCGAAGATAGCTCTCTTTTGACCAGGCTTGTTGACAATCCATTCAATATTACTGAACTGCTTTGCGCATCATCGGTAAAGATTTATTAACGAGATCCACCTCCCTTTCTCCCCAATAGCTAGATGAGGTGGTAGGTTTTGTCGCAACGAGGTGCGAAGGAAGTCGTAGCTGGTACTCCAGGTCTATTCCAGTTAGTAGTCTTTGTGTTGGACGGTTCAGCAAGCATGACTTGGGAAGGAACCTCAGGCAAAAGAAAAGCCGACGAGGTTTACGATGCGATAGACGCAACAATAAAGTTCTTCAAAACTCAGACAGATCCCAACTTGAAAGCAGCAGCTCATTCAATTCTTGTGCAAATGATCGCGTTTTCTTCCGACCAGCAGGTCGAAGTCATTCTTGATGACTTCACTGCAATAGGTGACATTGACGTCAACAAGATAAAGCCTCCTTCGGACTACTGGTCTCCCCCTGATGGCACCTGCATTCACGGCGCACTCACCCGCGCTCAGGAAGAGACAACCAAGTTTGTCCAAGCAAAGGGTCTCGACATAAGCAGACTACAGAGACCGACAATTCTACTTCTAACTGACGGATGCGAGAACTTCGACCAGAACAGACTATTAGAGATAGCAGAGGAAATAAAGGCCAAGAAATGGTATCTGGCAGTTGTCCAATACGGAAAGATCGGAGCAACTGGTCCAGACCCCAATGAGGCTCAGGTGTGCCCTGAAGTCTTAAAGTCGATCGCAACCTCTATCGAAGGACCCGACTACGATAGGGTAAAGAAGAAGATGGACAAGTACTTCAAGAGCACGGAAGAAGACGTCTCAAAGGTATTCCTCCATAAAAAACTATACACCGAGGCATTGGACGAAAGGGCAGCCAGAATCTTCTTCATCGGTGGCACTACAATATCGTACCTGTCTGGAGGCAAGACTGTTTAAACTGTGACCTCTGGTAATATGTCGGGGGGATAACTATGAAACGTGAGGATGTTTCGTACAACACTGCCTCTACAAAGGAAGTGGGCGGGAATCTGATCTTACTATACTGTTCCGTCCTGAACGATGCCCACGGCGACGATTATGGTAGTGTATCCTCCTCAGACTTTGTGTCAGGGGTCGCCATTGCCGACGGCGTTACCGGAACTGAGAAAGGAAGCATTTCGTCACGCATTGCCGTTGAGGAATCATTGAGTCTCATAAAGTCGCTGGATGTCCTAAGAAAACAAGACGTAAATAGAAACATACAAGCTGCCTTCTCGACAATGGTCAAGCGTTTACCAGAACTGATTAGAAAGAAAATGGGCTCAAAGGTGACCAGTTCAGGTACCACATTGGCAGTTGCGATCACAGACTTGGCGAGACTGTACGTGTTCAACATCGGTGATTCCGACATCTTTCTATACCCCTTTGTCAAGGACTATTCCAGCATATCTACGCCCGACTACATGAAACTCTCTGCTGGCTTCTCAGGCGGACCCGTCCTTTTGCATTCGATTTCAGATAGTGGACTGGAAGGTCGAATAGACCATGTCCAGTTAGCAGTGCCATCAGATGGCTTTGCGCTCTTACTTGGTTCAGACGGGGCAGATCTCAAGAACAAAGTGGCAACACTATTTCAGAACCTAAGTACAGTTCTCAATCAATATCAAAAGAGCCACGAAGCCGGCAAGGAAATGGTGTCCGAGGCCATTCAGGGCACGCTCTCCACGTACTTAAAGAAGGAGAAGCTAAGAGATGATGATGGCACAGTTGCGCTCATGATTCTCCTGCCCAAGAGAAGTGAGACCTACTATCGAGGATACATATCGGTTGCACGGAGCACGAAGCAATCCGCCAAGCTCGAACTACAGGGCGGTAACGTGCCTACTGAAGTACGGAACCTATTCCAGGAAGTAACAATCGACGCAATTCCTGAGCCCGCCTTTGAGGGACATCTAGAAATAAGAATGCTGGACAAAGCGCCGGGACTCGAAGGAATTGGAGTGTACAAATCATTCGAGATCACGACAAGAGGGAATGGAAACTACACGCTCAAGAACCTGAATATCGTCTTCAAAGTCGAACAAGATTGGCTGAGCAAAATCAATGCCGATCCGTCACATGTGAAAGTATTCGGAATAGACGGAGGCCCACAGCAATTCGGAGCCCGCATGATTAACCAGAAAGGCAAATACTACTTCTTCTCCACGGATCTGAATAAGAAAGGCAAATACGCAATAGGCGTCACTGAGAGCAAGATGCTGGAGACAAAGCTTAAAGACAGATTCGACCAAATCGAATCAAAACACAAAGCTCTGAACGACAAAGTCGACAACATCTCGAATGAGTCATCTTCAAAGAACAGGAGCCAGCAAAAGCTAATGGAAAACAACTTGGGTAAGATCAGGGGAGAGCTGAACGAAGCTATGGGCCCCATCAGGGGACAACTCAACGAGATTGGAAACAAGATTGATCAGCAACGAAATGACTTCGAAAACAGATTTAGGAGTATTGAAACCAGGACAACGGCACTTGAGAACACAGCTAGCGACCTACAGAAGAAAAAAGAAAAAGAGAAGGATATCACAGACGAATTAAGTGACATCGGAACAAAGATCGAACAACAACGAAAGGACTTTGAGAACAAAACAAGAACCCTCGATACCAGCATAAGAAACCTGACGGAACAGGTTAAATCGCTCAGAAATGAAAAAGCTGAAACGAAGAGGTCCCAGGAAGCGCCAAACAAGAGCAACGCAGCAAGACAAGAGTTGACTCAGGGACGGTGAAATAGACGCCACACCTCGTCGTAAGTGGATTGGTACACGATTGGACTTTCGATGTCGAACCGATGAACGTTGTATCCGCGAACGACTTGTACATGGCGCGAGACAAGAAGCATATCATAAAAATAGTTGATACGCAATACATAACTCACTTCAGAGGGATCTCCAACTACTTTAACCCAAGGCTTACAAGGATTAAGAATAACGTCATAACTATCGCTCAATCCAAGGGCTTTGACCTGGATTCCTTTCGGGGGGCAGTAAACTCGTGGGAGAAAGCGTTCCCCATAGATTACGGCCCTGCCCGCCTAGATGGTGTAAGAAAAGATGCTGGAATAGTCAGCAACTTCCTTTCTGGGCATACTTTAAGCAGATCTCTCGCAGCAGGTATGAAGCTCGGGAAAGACGATGTGAAGAAACTCATCAGAAAACTTGTGTACGAAGTTGCAATCATTCACATGAATGACATCGTACATATGGATCTAACCCCTGGGAACATTATCTTGGATGAAAACAATCACGATATTTACATAATAGATTGGGATATAGCACAGATAACGGATTCTGACATAACTCAAATGATGATCGCATTTCCTGCTGAAACAATGGTACCGCTTCCCCCCGGCTTCGATCCGGGAAAGACCCGGAGAGCACCTGGAACATTCTTTGATATCTGGTATCTTCCTGTTGACATACTCGCAACAATCGCCACATTCGATCGAGACCTGAACAAATTGTTCGCGGGCGAGATTCCTTCTCCAATGTTCTTCATTGATTTTCCAACACCAGAGAAGTTACTCGAGCTTAGGCGGCTGTTGGAAAACGATAAGAAGTTAAGAAGAAAATGGCCTCCAGATTATGACAAGCTGAGGAATTACAAATACTTTAGAAAAGAGGTTAAGCGAGAACATATCGATCATTTCAATGAGTATGTGAGTAGGTACATTGATCCCGAGCTATTCCACAGTGTTTATCTGGACGCTTGTGATGGTAAGAGACGTCCTAGTGCTGATGACCTCAACAGATTTATCTGATTAGGAACCAGTAGTCCGAAACTCAAGGTTACATAGTTAGTGCTGACTCAAAGTAGATTCCCAGTATGAAGTTAGAGGTGAGGTTTGTTGCCCGAAGAAGTTAAATTCTTGCCCGAGGAAGCTAAGAAGCTACCAGAAGAGACAAAAAACGTCTCTACCGTACCGCCGCCAACCCGATCTCTAGTCCAGTTAGTTGTCTTTGTCCTAGACGGATCAAAAAGCATGGACTGGAGCGTTAACAACAAAGCAAAATCAGAAATGGTAAAGGAAACACTAAGAAGCATCGTTCATTACTTCAAAGACGAACAACACTGGAGAAAAGAGACCGACACACGTGGTCCCGGCGAAAACATATTTGTTCAAGTCATTGCATTCGACACCGAGGTTGTCAAGTACTTCGATGATTTTGTGAGAATGCTCGATCTGCCTGAGAACGCAATAGTGTCGCCTACAGAAAAAATCAGAAGCACGCTGAAGAGGACCAACAAAGGAACAACCATCTCGGTCGGATTGCGCTCAGCTTGGGACTCCTTGGGAGACTTTATCAGAAAACGTGAACTCGACATAAACAGAATCTATAGACCGACAATCATACTATTGAGCGACGGATGCACAAACAAAAGCGACAGGCAACCATTACTACAGCTGTCTGAAGAATTGTTGAAGTTGTATCAAGTTTTCGTAATCGAGTTTGGTGAATCGGAAAGCAAAACAGAAACTAAAACAGAAACTGTGGAGCCTCGTCGCGACTTCCATCGTCAGTCTTGCCCCGAAATACTGCAGAAAGTAGCAAGCCC
>JAHPYV010000007.1 GCA_019058495.1 Promethearchaeati archaeon | reverse complement strand
GTCCATAACCAGCAAGTAGCGCAAGAATGGGTGAGAGGCTTATGACAATCCTAATCATCGATCCAGCGAAGTAGATCAATGTGATTGTCGCCAGTATCATAAATATGTCTTCGTCTTTTAGCCTCTTGAAGCTGAAGTAAACTCCAACCATGGAAAGGACCATAACGATTCCTAAGTAATAGAAGAATGACGCCCAGTCGCTTGGTTGATGCTCACCGACTGACGCAAGGATCTTTGCCTGTGTGTTTCTTAACAGAGGCATGACGACTGTGTAGAATTTTCCTCCAATGGGTGTGAGCACAAGTGTGACAAAGCCGCCTACAAGCAGTATTGCAGCCAGCAGAAATGGGTTAATCCTCGCAATCCGCTTGGCGGCCTTTGAAACCATAGGGATCTTTGTGATGTACTTTAAGCTCTCGTAGGCGATTAAGAGCGCAAGCATGAATAATGCCGGGAGAGCTTCTCCAGATACCAGTAGTCCTAATCCATTTCGGGGTGCCAGAGTCGCAATGAACAAGCCAATCAACATGGTTATGGTGTAACTTGTGAATAGCCTCAAGTTGTAGCGACGTGCCAACACGATCAAAAATGTGAACAAAGCGATTATGTCAACTGCGTAAACATAAGTCCCCCAACTGATGCAAAGATAACCCAAGAAAAGACCCGCCATGATGGCTGACGGAATTGACGATCTCTTCAACGATCTGAGGAAGAAGTAAAACGTAACTAGCATCAGGAATACCCCGAAAGGGTCATTATCAAAGAAACCTGCCACCTGCCGCTGGATTATAGCTGGTGACAAAGCTATGAAGAAAGCAGCCAAGAGGCCTGAGCGTTTGTCGTAGACTTCCTTCCCGAGGAAATAAACCACTATCGGGGTTAACGCGCCGAAGATCACTGGCATATAATAAGCTGTGGCTAAGGTCGATGCGGGGATTCCTATTGCATTGACGAAATAGTAGATCAGCACAGCTGTGAAGACCATTCCAGGATAAGTATTGCCGGCGACATCTCTCCCAAATGGGTACCAGACAGAAGTGTCTGTCCAAGTGAACCACGAGGCAAACCCATTCTTCACTATGTAATCCACGTTGGCAAGGAAGTAGAATGGGTCAAACTCCTTCAGAAGCATCGGGTAAGGGACAAAGACTGGTGCAAGCCTGACAAGCAATGCGATTATGGACACAAGTACGAGGGAAACTGCTAGTATGGCGCTGTCACGGGGTATCTTCGTAGACGCAGATTTCACTGCGTTTCGGACGAATGCACCCATCTTCCCGAGAAGGCTCTTGAAGGATCGCCAGGCGGATGAAATGATTCGAAACCTCCAGATGGACAAGACGCTTGTAATAGCAGCGTAGATTTAAAAACCGAATTATGGTTAGTTCCTCATATATTTTACGGTCAGTCTGACATTCGAGAAAGCTGCGATATAAACTTTCCCTCACCTGAACGCGCGATTCCCGTCATACGTGGATCTGGCCTCTCATCATCTTCATACGCATGCCGTTTGGGCATATTGGGGCAATAAGATTTAAGTTTGAGATCGAATACCTTTCTGTGCGGCCCTGCAAGAAGAATTTACGTCTGCGCTCCTATTTGCGGAGGACGGCGTCTTACTATACCACAAGAATTGAGTATTAGTGGAGCAGACTGACCAGCTGAGCTAAGAGGTTACTAGCATGCTTGACATCAAACTGATTAGGGAACACCCTGAAATCGTGAAGGAAAGCCTCAGCAAGCGTGGCGACACAGAGAAAGCAGCTTGGGTTGACAGGCTACTCGCCCTCGATGAGAAATGGAGAGACGCTAAGAAACAGGTCGAACAACTAAGGCATCGAAGAAATCTGTTGTCTGAAAAGATAGCTGAACTGAAGCGTAAGAACGCCGACGTATCAAAGGAGCTAAAAGAGACGCAGCGAATCCCAGGCGAAATAAAGAAGATCGAAGAAGAAATAGAGATCTTGGAAGGGAAGACTAAATACATACTGATGAGACTCCCGAATATTCTTCATGACTCTGTTCCCATTGGCAAAGACGACAGTGAAAACGTTGAGATGAGGCGCTGGGGTGATACAAAGGAGCATGATTTCAAACCAAAGAGTCACATAGATCTTATGGCCGACTTGGACTTGCTCGACTTAGACCGAGCAGCAAAAGTCTCCGGTGCACGTTTCTATTACATGAAAAACGAGGCCGTACTACTGGAACTCGCCTTGGAGAGATTTGCATTAGATTTTCTAAGAGAGAAAGGATTCGTGTTGATCGAGCCACCTTTCATGATTAAGAAAGAACCATATGAAGGAGTCACTTCATTGGCCGACTTTGAAGATACTCTATACAAAGTTGATGGAGAAGATCTATACCTGATTGCTACGTCGGAGCATCCCATGGGCGCCATGTTCATGAATGAGGTTCTGCCCGTGGAAAGTCTCCCGCTTAAATGCGCAGGCATCAGCCCCTGTTTTAGGAAAGAGGCTGGGGCTCACGGTAAAGACACTAAGGGGATCTTTAGGGTTCATCAATTCAACAAGATTGAACAGTTCATCTTCTGCAAGCCAATTGATTCATGGAGTCTTCATGAAGGGCTGTTAGCCAATGCAGAAGCAATATACCAGAAACTAGGCATACCGTACAGAGTAGTGAATATATGTACAGGGGACATAGGGACTGTCGCAGCCAAGAAATACGACATTGAAGGATGGATGCCAGTCCAAAAAATGTTCAGAGAACTCGTATCATGCAGCAACTGCACAGACTACCAAGCAAGAAGACTGAACATCAGATATAGGGAGAAGACAGGAGAGAAATCCGAGTTCGTACACACGTTAAACAGTACGGCAATAGCCACACAGAGAACTATAGTAGCCATAGTGGAGAATTACCAACAGAGAGATGGCTCAATAAAGATACCGAAAGTGCTTGTCCCTTACATGGGGGGCCTTGAAGAAATCAGAAAAAAGAGATAAGCATCAGTAGGAGCCTCTGAAAGGCACTTTTCGATCAAAAACGATCACTTCTATTTCCTCTACGTTGTCCGCACTGAGGATGCGCTAAACGGTCATAGCGAGCCTGGTCGTTACTGTACTGGTGACGAAGCATGTATGATGTCGTTGTCATCGGAGGCGGCGTAGGAGGCCTCGCTACTGGAGCGCTCCTGTGCAAGAAAGGGTTCAAGACACTTTTACTTGAGCAAAGCACGACGCTAGGCGGCAGGGCCAACAGCATTGCATACAAGAGTGGGTATATCGTAGACTGGGGAATTCATCTACTCAGGTTTGGCGACAGAAGAGTTGCTGAGCAAGTATTCAAAATGCTAGGTGACAAGCTTGAAGTCTTGGAACCGGGGGAGGAAAAGTTGTTTCATGAAGGTCGACGGCTTGAGCTGCCAACTAAAGCAGATGTCTTGAGAAGAACTCCACTCCTTGACAATGAAGACAAGAAGGCTGCCGGGATCCTTCTGGCGAAAATCATCGGAACACCCCTTGAGAAGGTTCTTGATACATCAGTCGCACATTGGCTAAAGGACGTTGGGGGCAGCGTGCCGCTTGACGGGATCATGCGGCTGACCAGTAAGTTGTGTATTACAACTCATTCGCCCGCGGACCTCTCGGCAGGAGAGGTATTCACCGTAATATCTGGTGCGCTTAGAGCCGGAAAATCCGTTGGCTACCCTAAGGGAGGGTGGAAGACGATAATCGAGAAACTACTTGCCATTATAGCCGCGCAAGGTGGACAGGTGAAGACTTGCACAAAAGCCGAGAAGATCGTAGTAGATGATAATAGGAGAGCCAGTGCTGTTATCGCAGAAGGCGCGAGAATAGAAGCTGAAAACGTCGTCTGTGCTGCTCCTTGTCAACACCTTCATAACATTGTCTCCGAGGATGACCTTGGACATGAATTCCTTAAGAGTGCAACATTCGTGACTCCAACATCTCGTGTCGCGGTGGATTTCGGCTTGCTTGAGAAAGTCTCTAGCCTGAATGGAATAGTTGCTGTCGATGACCCATTCATACTGGGGCAGTTCACATCTAACATCGATTCATCCGTGGCTCCATCTGGAGAGCAACTTGCGACGTTTCTGAGTGTCCTTCCGCCTGAGGAAGTGAGCAACAGGAATCTGGTCGAGCATTCTTTTGAAATCCTTGAGACTCTTGTACTTAAGATGTTTTTCCTAAAATGAACGAAGCTACATTATGAAAAAGGAGAATCTCTATGGAGATTGTCGGGGGGTCTTCCTACACTCGCGCAGTCAAGGAAGAATAAAATTGGGGTCATCGGACCCGTAAAAGGCCTATACTTTGCTGGTGATTGTTATGATGGGGAGGGTGGGAGAAGTGACATCGCTTTCCACTCAGCGAAAAGATGTGCTGAGACGATCACAAATGACTGAAAGCAAACCTCCTTTTTTATAGCGAACATCGCAAAATGCAACTACTGAGAGTAGTAGTAGCGTGAATTACACCACGACATTAAAATCGTCTGCCTGATAATGTAAGTTCGCTGTTGGAGGCGCGGCTTTCCTATTTCTTCTTTTTAGAAGAAGTCCCCTCCAAGAGACGTATCGTCCTTGGGGACAATCCCCTCCTCCACCGCGCCTCTAACTACTTGTCACAGTAAGAGTATCCTCGTGATCCTAGATGTCTCTGCTATCTTCTTAGAGATGTGTTTGAGAATCAGACTTCAATCTTAGTCTTGCTGTTTGAGTAGCCTGTACAACGTTTCTAGTATCCTTGTGAGGTCGCGGTCTGTAACAGCTGGGTGACACGGAATTGACATAACTTCGTCCGCAGCCTTCTCTGATTCTGGAAAAGACCCCTTCTTGTATCTGTAAGTCTTAACATAATACGGTGAGAGATGTATCGGTGATTCATAATACGCTGCTGCGGTGATTCCATTCTCACTTAGTTTCTTCATCAGATCGTTGCGTTCCACTGGTGATTTCTCTTTTCTAACACGGGTTGTGTACAGATACCACGCATGTTTCGCCCAGTCTTTTACTATTGGTAGCTCTAACGCTGACAGGTCCTTGAGACCTTCCGTGAGCGCCCTAGCATTCTTTGTTCTAGCCTCCATGAATGAGGGCAACTTTCTCAATTGGACTCTTCCTATGGCTGCTTCGATCTCAGGCATCCTATAGTTGTGGCCCAGCATCTGGCATTGGTATTCTTCCTTTTCGCCGTGTCTCCTTATCATCCAGACTTTCTCAGCGAGTTCATCGTCGTTTGTGGTCACTGCTCCCCCTTCACCTGTCGTCATGTTCTTGCTGGCGTAGAATGAATAGCAGCCTATGTGCCCAATTGACCCTGTCTTCTTACCTTTATATTCTGCACCTATGGACTGAGCACAATCCTCGATAACGAGAATTCCCTTGTCCTCAGCTATTTCCATTATGGGATCCATGTCGGCGGGATGCCCGTATAAGTGAACTGGAATCACAGCTTTGGTTCTCTTAGTGATTGCTTTCTTGAACCTGTTTGGGTCCAGCGTGTAAGTCCTTGGTTCTATGTCGGCGAAGACTGGCTTGGCGCCGACAAGAAGGGCAACATTTGCCGTAGCCACGAACGTGAATGGTGGTACAATGACCTCGTCACCGTTCTTAACTCCTCCAGCAAGCAAGGCAGAATGAAGCGCGGCAGTCCCAGAACTCACCGTCAGAACCCGCTTTACTCCAATGAATTCTGAAAGTTCGTTCTGAAAAGCTTTGTTCATCGGTCCTTCGCCCAAACGATTAGTCACAATTCCTGACTCCAACACCTTCTGAACCTCGTCTTTTTCCTCTTGACCGATGATCGGCCTGTTTATCGGTATCATGATTGCATCAGCTCTCTGACGGTTCTCAACGCATAAGGAGACTATAATATTTAAAATGTGCAGGTTGTTGACTAAGATACTACCTTGAACGCGATTGGGCCTTCCATTGTTGGTAAATGAGCGACTCATCCGTACTAATCTTGGCCCTCGACAAGATAGATTCCAATCCGGTACAATATGCCATCGCAGCCCTGGGGTAGGACCACCGATACGTAATTAAGTGAGATATAGACATATTATACAATCAACATGTGAATTTTCTAGGAGAGGTTGCTATGGAACCTACACCTATGGAACCTACACCGGAGGAGGCACAGAAGAAAGAGGAGTACATCAAGAAAAAGGAAGAATACTACAAGAAGAAAGAAGCGCCAGCGAAAAAAGTGACCGTTAAGAAGAAGAAGCAAGCAAAGAAGAAACCGGTAAAGAAGAAACCAGTAAAGAAGAAAGCGACAAAGAAAAAGAAGAAATAGTAAATCGCGCAATTAGCAAACGCTGTTCAGACAGTATGCGTAGTATTTTCTTCCAAAGTCCCCTTCCTTTTCTTTTGGTTTTGTGTCATAGCTCGCACAGTTCCATTTTGACATCAGATGACTCTTTTGTTCTGGAATGAGGCAGGGGTAAGATTCCTATCGCGTGAAGGATTCATTCTTGTCACATCATCAATCTTGACAGGTGTGACGATTTTGCCCACAAGCCCGTGAAGGGAATAAGGCAGTCTTGCAAGTCTTGTTCCTCCTCTTGTGACCCATGGATCTATCGGTATCCCACAATTCTCCTTCACCCACCTACCAAGTTTGCCTCTCTCTTCAAAGCTGAGCGCGTATGCGTCGGGATCTTCAAGACATATGTGGAAGCCACGCCCAGAATAGATGACTTCAAGGTCGTGGTACCCTTTCTGAATGAGAATCCTATAGAGCTTGACGGTATTGATTGCAGCTTTCTTGAAGCATATATAACAGAACCGATACATCGATTTTGTTGCCATTCTTTCGCCTAGTGTTCCGCAGTTCGGGCAATTAATGTTCTCAGGATCGATATCAAACATCACGTGTTGCCCAGTAATATTCTCACAAGCTGCGCAGTCTTCATGCTTCCTACTCTTCTTACACCTAACGCATTCCTCTTTGTCTATGTAGAGGTTCCTATCGTAGTAGACATCTTCTGGAGCGAAATTAACCAACTCGTCTCTCAGCTTACTCACATCGTCCAGTGAGAAGAAAAGCAGTCCGCCTCGAGAGGATCTAAAGACCTTTCGAGCTATGCCGCTTTCAGTTCCTACATCAACTAGAAAGAGTGGGTTTCTAAGGGGCTCAGGGAGGTGATTGAGCCAGTTTTTCGCGTCTTCCATTTTGAACTCAGTCGAATAGAACCTCCTTCTCTGCGCAATGGTTGGCGGGAAATGATTGACAGGGAAACACATTTTCTGAGGCAAGACAAGTTTCTCCTAGAAACCTTCATGGGTGAACTTCACTGAATACTGAATTCTAGTTTGAGGTCCACTGTTTCTGCCCTTTCTTTTCTTCAGATTCCTGAACCTGGCCTTTGAGGCGTAGGGACCTGAGGTATGCAGCTGTTGTCACTGCCGCTGCAACTTGTTTCAGTTCGCCTGACCAATTCAAACTGAGCGCTTGTTGGACGGAGTTGGCGATTTCCTCGGTTGAGGCTTTGCCGAGTCGGTTAACTGTTTCGTAGACCTCGTTCTTCCACATTTCATGCGCGTCGAGCGCCCTGTTAATTGGCTCTCTGACCTCTTCGCCAGCAGTCGCTGAGTCGTGAGAAGGGGCAAGGAGGTCAATTCGTAACTCCAGTAGTCTTTTCAGTACGATCTCTTTTCTATCTGCGCTCCCAGTCAAGTCAATCATGTACTTGCAGGGGTTCCCCGGAGCTTCTAAGACCTCATCTCCCGCAAACAGAACTCGCCTATAGTCATCGTAGTACATCAAGTGTCCAGCGCAGTGACCTCCAGTATGTATAGCCGTCAAGGATGAGAGTCCCAAATCGATTTTCTCTCCCCCTCCCAAGACGGTGTCTGGATTGACTGGTGTAACCTTGCTAAAAACCGACTTAACTCTATTCGTCACTCCGCTAGACTCGCCGAAGACGCCAAAGTGTTTTGTTGCCAGTTTACTCGGATCCCTTAAGGTGTCTGCGGCCGCACTGTGAGCGTAGATTTCAGCTTTGCAGGCAGCCTTGAGTTCAGCAGCTGAGCCAAAGTGGTCAGGGTGTTCATGAGTCAGAAGTACATAACTCTGTTCCTTCTTGGGATCTCTTCCATGTTTCTTGATAACATCGATCACTTCTCTCCACAACTCACCCTTAGCGCCAGCGTCGATGATTGCGATCTTCCTGTCTAATATCACGAAGCTTGAATTCGAAATCCCATCGCCATCACGCTTGCCGTAGACTTTGATTAGTGCGGGAGTGATTTCTTCGTAAGGCAAACTCATCCCTCCCTGACAGATATTATCTACAGGTCATTTACCACTTAATTCTGCTGGTTCTAGCTAGATTTCAGGTTGTTAACTAGATAACAGTGAATGGACATGATAAGGGGATTACCACAGCCTGGTCTCCCAATGAGTTCTAAAGCAAGAGCCCGATGATGAATAAGGAGATTGAAGCTAGCAATAATAATGCGAAAATTGCTTTGCTCCAACGGAGGACCTTCTCACCATCTAGTGGCGCCACAGGGATCATGTTGAAGAAAGCGAGCCAGCCACAAAGATAAGCGCCAAGAAAGAAGAAGCCCGTGAGATCAGGGAAGACGAAACCAAGTCCAAGCATAGCAACACCAATTATGAGGTTAGTCGCGGGTCCAGCTGCCGCTGTCTTTCCATATGCTTGAGGAGTCGCGTCTCCACCTATCATAACGGCGCCAGGAGCGAATATTCTGAATAGGGGAAGAAACAATGTCAAAAGTGTCAGAAATGCATAGTACGGTATCATTCTGAATTCTGCAAACAGGCCATACCTTTGAGCGATGGCCTTATGCATAAGTTCATGCGGGAGAAAACTAATAAACAGAATAAACGTCAGAATGAGGAATGAAGTCAAATCGAAGTACGCAGGGTTTATTATTGGGAAAGATGGAAACAATGAAAGGCTAAAGAGTGCAAGGAGACCTAAAGCCATCAATAGGTGAGCAATTTCAGTCCTTGAGAAATGCTTTCCCCTCCTCCTAACCGTATAGGGCTCACCGTAAACTGTCTCGTAGTAATACGAGGGTCCAGCACGGTCCTCGGCTTTGTCAATGTCTTTGCGCAAGTCCCGCTTTATGGGTTCTCGATGGGAAGGAACCTGCGCAGAGATGGCTTTAACACTTTCAGAAGACTCCTCACTCCTGATTTCGTTCGCACCAGTACAGTTATGCGACTCTGGAAGCCTATGCTTTGCACAGAAATACTTCTGACACCGTCTACATAGATATGGCAAAGGCACAGATTCTCCGCACTCAGCGCATTTCGCCAATAGCTTTCAACTCGATCTAGATTCTCACTGGAAAATCATAAGCTATGTGGGCTAATAAGAAATTCGATGCAAGAACATCCGCCAGCAATACAAATATGGATGGTCGTAAAATGAGTCTAGGTTATCTCCGTCTTGTCGGGTTACTTTCTTCATCGTTTTGTTGAGGGATCAAAATCGAGAGATTCAGTCAAAGATGTATGGCGTCACCACGACAAAAAAAGATAGCTGCAGCAAATCGTTTTACCATTCACTATTGTGCTGCGCGTACCGACCAAGGTATTCTTCTTTGAGTCTTGACACACTCTAGGCAGCAACTGATGCTATCTTCGCAGATACCTGATGCCAAAGTCACCAAACGCTCACCGTTTCTCATTCTGCCGTAGTGAGTTTGTTGTCCATACGACGCAGAAAGTCTTTCCGTAGTCTTTCATTTTGATGTTGACTTCTTCGCACCGCTACGTGCCAATCTGCTATCATCATGAATCAGCATTGAAGCGACCAGCTCGCCCAGTGTCGTAAGTTGCGCCTTCATTCCCTTAGAATTCTCTGTTCCGCCGCTGAGTAATCTCAAGGTTGCTAATCGTCTTATGTTCCACTTTACTGTTGAGTAACTCATCATTAGTTCACGTGATAGTCTCTCACAAAGTCTCGTCAGTGTCATAGAATTCCATCTTAGCTCCTGAACTGCGGAGACCAATAGAGACTTCTGCCTCTCCGTTAAGATTGATTGAGCTAGACCAAATAGTCGCTCAACTAGTTCACTGTTAAGCTTGCTAGAAAACAAGTCCAGCGGACGGCAAACTGAGTCCGTCAGAGTGGTGCCATTGTTGTTGCTGACAGCGTTGTAGCAATCTTCATTGGTTGCGGAGTTGTTGCTGGAGGGTACCATCACCTTTTCTAATTTGGTGGTCACCTCGACTACGTCTAGCCATCTTCTCAACTTTGAAAACGCAGTCACCTGGCATAGGACTCTCTCACCTACTAGCTTTTTCACCTTGCAGCGATGGTTTTGACTGAGGAGGATTCAGAAAGGGCTATATTTAAGCGTTTGGTCAAGTTCACTTAACTATGGTGCACATGGTAATTGTCGGCGAAAACTATTTGCGTGAGATTGGACAAACAGAAGCATTCTCTCTGATCGCTTCTAGGAGTGTAAGGGGAAGCGGAAAGTTGCCAAGGTTAAGTAGTAACGAAAAGCGAGGAGCTTGCTCTCTTGTCACTTCGAATTACGCCAAGAACCCGGCGCTCTATATTGTAATGACGCTGTTGGAGAACAAGGGAGAATCAATTAAGATCAAGAATCTCCAAGAAGAACTGAGTATTCGAGAGGATTTCCTTCTTGAGATCATAGAGAAACTGGAGGAATCCGCTGGAATCAAGAAGATCTGTAACGACACAGCAATTCTTACTCCAACAGGAGAGGATCGACTCAAAATGGCGGTTACAGCAGTGACAATGGGGGCAACGATCGAAGAATCGGCGAGCATGTTGTCGTGGAAGGAATTCGAATCGTTCTGTACTAAAGTTCTGGAAGAAAATGGGTACTCGTGTGTTCAGGAATTTCGATTTAAGTCAATTCGAGGCCAACGATTTGAATGTGATATTCTAGCTATAAGAAAGCCTCTACTTGTCATGGCTGATTGCAAACACTATTTGGGACGCGTAAAAGGATTGCGCACAATCGTCGAGAAACAGAGGAAAAGAGTCGACGCCTTAAGCAAGAGTGTGCCGACTGTGGTCCGAAGTATTCCTCAAATAGTTGAGTGGAACGAAGCCGAGGTGGTTCCAGTTATCATAACTTTGTTTCCCGAGAGCATAGCGATGGTAAACGATGTTCCTGTTGTGCCGGGCTTTAAGCTGAATCAGTTCATTCAAGAGCTGCCATCAAACATAGATAGACTAGCACGTTCAATGATTTATCCGTCGAAACAAGAAAAACTTCTGAAATATCGAGCAAGTCAAACGGTGAGGAGAAGCGGATAGCGGGCATAGAACTTAAATTCAACGTATACTCATTCTGAAGCAAGTCGCTGGAAAGCGCCACGAGTACATAGCTAGGCTGCAGTCAGCAGGCACCTTGGTAGAAGTCAATTAGAATGCAATTCGAGAAAGTCAACATACTTCTAACGTTCGGCTCAGGGACAAACTAGCGCACGCGAGATGGTACCTCCTCAATCAGTTGCTCAATAGTCTTCATCCAGTCAATCTAGGGAGTCGTTGCATTAGTGTGACAATCAATAATTTCTCCATCTCCCCGTTATTTTCCTTCAATTCTTTCGACGCTCCTGGAGGAGCCGAGCAACTTCATCCACAGGGATGAGATACCTTTTTCTTCTACCACCCTGCAAGGCTCTTACTTTGCCTGCTCTGCACCATTGGTATACCATGGATACACTAACCTCGAGTTTCTGAGCTGCTCGACCTGTCGTGCAAGTGTTGCTGGGTCATTGAGTAGGCGTTTAACCTCCTTTGAGGGGATAAGATACCAAGTTCTTGTATCGCCTCGCAATGTCTTCACTTTGCCCGTCTTACACCATTTCCATACTGCAGACCTGCTTAGACCTATCAAATGAGCTAGTTGACCAATAGTGTTAACGCTTGACCGTAGTGTTGATAGGCGTCCCTCTAACTCCATGATGTGCTGTTGCCATTTCCTAACCTTCCAGGAATATTTATCGATTCCATATTGTAAGAGTGTCTGTATTCCACTTTTACGAATTAATACTGCACGATCTATTCTTTCCTTGGGACCCTTTCGTCTGCGATAAGTTCTGATGGTTGAGCCGCTTGGCGAATTTGTTTCGACAAATCTATAGAGGTACTCGCAAAGAGATGGAAATTTGGTTTGACTAAAATTCCACTTCGACATAATGTATCCAAGAAGTCCATACGATCCTCGATAGTAATAGGCTTTACAACCACCATCGCCATCGATGAGTCCTGCAGCAAATGGGATTCCATAGTCCACGCTAAGATACTTCTCAAGGAATTTCCATGCTACGCTTGTCTTCAGAACATCCTTCTTGACTGGAAATACTTCACTAAGGTTCATCGAGTAAACAGCTACTTCTATTCCTCCATGCCTTGATAAGTGCACTCTGGGACGCAGACCAGTCTTTGCTAGCAAAGCTTCAACTCTTCTCGCTATTACTTCCTCGTTTCCTTGCAGGTACCAGAATAGGCCAGCTGAGTTCTTTCTTTTGCACAAGTAACCGTCAGCGCAATATAGTCCAAGTAGGTAACTTAGCTCCTCGAGAGTCAAACCGGAAGTATTCATGTAACAGCACTTTCTTTTCCCTGTGCTCAACCCATTATTAGTTTCTTTCTCTTTCATTCGTACATGTAGCGCCTCTCAGCATCGGTAAATCCTCGCGGTAAGGGAGAGAGTGGAGCAACTAAGACTCGCTCTACACAGGGTTTGTCCTATTGAACAATGAATGAAGAAGACAGTCATTTGTGTCGCAGCAGTAATCCTGTGTTCTTTGCCATTTTGCATCTATTGGTGTGACCACCTTCACCAACCTGCCAGCTGAGGAAGAATAAGAACCCCACGCACTCACATACGTGCACACGAATGACTGTCCTAGGAGCCCCGCCCAACCTGCCGATTGAAGCAGTGACCCTAAGATCTACCAGAAGCCAAATGAATAAGAAATAAAAGCTTGTTAGCCATCTATGCCTCTGTTCTCTAGGTTTTGATGATGAACAGCGGAAGCAATGCGTAATCGATATACTAGCGCGCTAGTTCGTAAGAGGTTGGCTTAGGGATGCAACTTACAAAGACAAACATTCTCTTGACCGGACCGCCTGGCTCAGGTAAGACCCGGTTAATTCAGAATGTTGTTGATGATCTGAAAAAACTGGGCGCGATTGTTGGAGGCCTTCTGACTCCCGAAGTGAGGGTTGGAGGGGAGAGAACTGGGTTCCACGTATTAGACATCATGACGGGGGAGATGGAAGTGATGGCTGATGTTGGCTTCGAGTCGGACGTGAAAGTTGGTAGATACGGTGTAAATGTCAATGTCATTAGAGATGTCGGTGTCAATGCTATAGTGCGCGCAATGAGCAAATGTGACATCATAGTCATAGATGAGATAGGTAAGATGGAACTATACTCCAAGGAGTTTCAGGAGACTGTTGAAGAGGCGCTTTCCTCGCCGAAGCCCTTGCTAGGCACTGTTGGTGAGAGGTTGAGGCATCCGTTCACAACGAAGATAAAGGCTTTGCCTAGCGTTAAGTTGTTGACGTTAACTCGATCCAACTGGGATCAGATTTATGGTGAGGTCAAGCAGATGCTCTTCCGACCAGAGCAAACGTAAAGGAACATAGAAAGCTAGCTTCATAGCCATTTTGTACTCAGGATCCTCTAAAACGAGATATCATGAATCCGATCCGTTCGTGCTGTCATGTCTAACGTACCAGCATGATCAGGCAAGGGGAGTAAATCTCTGTTGAAAATCGGGGTTATTTATGGTCGTTTAACAAGCATCTGGCCTACCAAGATGCTTACTAAGAGTATCGCGAAAACCGGGCACACGCCCGTATTGTTTTCCCTCCACCAAGTAACCGCTAGAATTGGTAATCAAAGAAACCGCGGAGCTGGCGACAATGAAGTGGGATACTCTACGAAGTTCAGTTTCAGAGGAAAGAGTTTAGATGACTTGAGCGCCGCCATGGTTAGGACACTCACCTATGGTACACTTGACCAGATCACGTACAGGGTGTCTCTCTTGGAACATATGGAGAAGCATGGTATTCTGGTAGTTAACCCTGCATATTCCTTCCGTCGAGCCAGAGATAAGTATGCAACTCTATTCTACTTGGAGAATCAAGGCATCTCAATTCCGAGGACTGTTGTCACTGAAAGCTTCAGGCAAGCGCTGAACGCTGTGAAAAGTCTGGGCGACGTTGTAATAAAACCTCTTGTCGGGGCCCGAGGCGAGGGCTCCATCCACACGAATGATTTCGACGTGGCATACAGAGTTCTGAAAGCCGCTTACTCGGTCAGACAAGTACTCTACATTCAGGAGTATGTTCCTAAACCTGATAGAGATATCAGAGCATTTGTGATCGGAGACGAAGTCGTTTCGGCAATGTATAGGATCGCCTCTCCAGGATCATGGAAAACAAATGTTGCCCAGAGCGCAAAACCAGTTAAGTGCGAACTCCCACGAGAAATGGAAGATCAGGCAATAAGGGCTTCGAAATCCCTTGGATTAGAGTATAGTGGCGTGGATATTATGGAAAGCGAGAGAGGGCCTGTGATTACAGAGGTTAACGCGGCGCCAACTTGGCATGGGTTGCAGACCGTGACAACTTTCGATATTGCTGATAGGATTATACGTTACGTCATTGATAAGATAAAAAGATAGCCTTCTGCGTTTGGGAGCAGATTCCAGACAAAAGGATAGAGCAAATGAAGTGGCGCTGCTCTTTCAACGTTCACAAGAGTGAATCGAGCGTAGACTGGTGAAGTCGGTGTGTTTTTTCCTTCTCTTCAAGAAATGGTGACGACATTTCGCCGCCCAATGTCTCCAATAGATCGGGCTTAAAGGTAATAGATTCTTGAGTGTTGAAAAGTGAACATTCTATGTGTTCTCTTACCGAAGGTATGAGTCTGCCTAAAAGGATCCCGTATGCGGCGACCTGTGGTATAGCCAACAACATACTCACGTCTCGGAGACCTGGTTTGAAATCCAGAACTTGAATTGTCGCATCAGACCTCAGGCGCAACAAATCAATGTGTCCCGTCAACTTCAGCTCTTCACTATACACCGGAATTTCTGAAGCAACCGAGTTAGGATCAAAATTAAGCAGGAAAGACAGAACACTGCCGTGACTGGTCGAGGACCCCGTGACTTTCTTAACTAGCTTCAGCAATTCGCTTGAAGACTCGAGTTTGACCAACCCCTCGTTAGCCAGCCGGTACGCCAAGTTTGCGCCATCGGTCTTCGAGATATTCGACAGCCTCATCGTAGAAGCTCTCCCAAAATCGGTGCGCGAGAATAAGTGATGTGGTATATCATCCCTGTAGACTCGTTCGAGGAAATCCCATAATGAGCCTGCGTAATCGTGCAGAGATGGGTCAGATACGAAGAGCTTGTGGTTTGTCTGGTTCCATTGGAACAAGTAAGTGATTCTTCTATGAGTTATCTTCTTTCTGAGGATCACGTTGCGCACTTGCCCAACTCTCCGCGTTCGCCAGACCGCTTTCTGCCAGAAGTTGATGATCGCCACTAATATTCATTCGACAACCCTGCACATATATGTTTATACCGATTAGTCACAGCTGATTCTTCTATTTGACGCGATAACATCATTTGCTGACTTCTTGCACTCAAAGGAATAGATTAATATGATGAGATCTTTACTAGCTATTGCGTCGTTTGAAGATCTCCTCAAAGAGCTATTTGATGCATCGAGACTTCTTCAAGGTTGATAGTGATTGATTCACTCGGTTTACTTTATTGACACTGGTGGGCGCCTGATTTTCACCCGAAAGTACGGCACTATTGAGCTTAATCCGGACCTAATGGCTGGCTTTTTGACAGCCATAAAGGAATTCTCGGGTGAGATCTCTTCAAGTATTGATAAGAAAAAGGATTCGGTTAAGGAAATAGAAATGGAGACCTTCAACGTCGTATATGATTTTAGAAGCGCTGATGGCATGATGTGTGTGCTTCTACACGATAAAAAAGATGATCCAAGAATTGTTAGAGGAGTTGCCAAGATCGTCTTAGATGGGTTCTTGAGAAAGTACAAAGTCGATATAGACTCATGGGATGGTAACATAAGCAAGTTCGCGGAGTTCGAACCCGCAGCAGACGAGGTAATGAAGGGGGGCAAAGTAGCCGAAGTCTATCCAATCCTAAAGAAGAAGCTAACCCCACTGACCGTAAAACTAGGGATGATTAACGATTTGGAGTTTGAGATCGCGTCAAAGTGCGACGGAACGAAAACTTACAGAGAAATCGCTGAAAAAATGGGCGTGGACTTGGAGATCATTTACGGTGCAATGACAAAACTCAAGGATCTGGGGCTCGTCAAAGAAGAGACTCCCTAGAAGTTCGTATCACATCCACTTTTGCTGACTGTAGTGGGTTTAGCAATTCAAGTCTTTTCCCCGACAGATTTCAGTGTCGATGCTCTTCAAAGAAATAGAAAAGAGATTGCTTATGGCTATTTTATCAGCATTGCTCCAGCCGTCATTACAAGCAGACCAATTATCACAATACCCGGAGCCAGGATCATCCCCGCAAGATTTGGCGTTCCGTAAACGAATAATGTGTGCAGTACTCGACCAAGATAGTAGATCAGGAATCCACCAGCGATGAGCAGAGAACTGCTTCTGATTATGCCAGCGCTCTGTATGGCCACGTAGAAGTATATGAGCGGTATCACGATAGCGTAGAGTGGAGCTATTACATCATTCAAAGCAAATATCACTGGGCTAGCGGTGCCTAAGGTTGCTATTTCATCTGGTAGGGATACGAAAAAGAACGCGCAGACTGCTGGAATTATTGGTATACCAAATCTGAGAAAGCGGTTTTCAAAAATTCGTATCGTCACTGCAAGGGATATGAAAGTCAACGCGATCCATTGCAATGCCTCTCCTATTCTCCAAAGCCATAGATACGAGGCGACGTTTGGGACGTAGAAATCCCAAACGATGAAGAAGCCTCTACCCATAGCTAAGAACAGGAAGAATAATGCGAAAAACAAGAAGAAGAGTGTATTTCCTTTCTGGCGTTGCCCCCAGGCCCACAACCTGAAACTCTTTAGCAGAAAGAAGTACCCAAAGAGAAGAAACTCATACGCAACTACAACGAACCAAAAACCCACAGCGACAGATGGCAGAATATCCGATCCTTGAATATAGGAAACTGGATACATCGTTTACATCGCCTCTCCCATCCTAGATTGACAGGGTTCTATTCTTTCTCCTCTCTCACATTCACCTGTCAATTAATCTGACAGCAACATGCATAAATAACTACCGTTACTAAGGAAGTTCTTGTCACAATCGAAGATAACAAGCGGGAATTTCTGCTCGTTTTGCGCTGATATCATGGTTTGGTTGCTCACTCGAGGTAGAAAATGAATGGATGATCTAATCTCAAAGTCTGTAGAAAGGGGAGTTGGGAAACTGGGGGCCGAGTTTGTTGAAGCTAGGTTTGAAAGGACCAGGGGCACGGGCGTCCTAGTAGTTGATGGGGGGCCCAGGGAGGTAGCAGGGGCGCTAAATGCTGGGTTGGGGGTAAGAGCATTTCTGGACGGCGCCTGGGGCTTTAGTGCAACAACAGTTCTAAGAGGGTCTCTCGTCGAAGATACGGTGAAGTCAGCGATCAAAATAGCAAAAAAGGCAAGCGAAACCACGAAGGAAAGATTTAAGCTAAGAACCATTGCAGGCACTGAAGGCGTGAGTGATGTTCTCATCAAAATCAAACCTCAAGACATACCTATGACTGACAAAGTAAAGTTTGTTCTCGAACTAAACAAGCAGGCAACATCCTTCAGCTCAAAGGTGGTCAATGTCAATTCCTTTCTAGGGGAGACGATAGGCCACGTTACAATCATCAACTCATTTGGTGCCCATGTGAAAAAGGAGCTCTCAAGGATGAGAGCTGGAACAAGCGTATACGTAGTTGACAACGGGGTTAGAGAAAGAGGATCTGAAGTTGTGGGAGGAACTGGTGGGTACGAGATCCTACAAAGCGAAGCTGCTCATATGTTGGGGCAAACAGCGGCTGAGAGAGCAGTGAAACTTCTAGACGCGGAACCGGCGCCTTCAGGTAAATTCACCGTTGTTATGGATCCTAGACTCGTCGGTGTCTTCATCCATGAAGCGTTTGGACACGCATGTGAAGCTGATAAAGTTCTTGCAGGTTCATCTATTGTTGAAGGGAAAATCGGGAATAAAATGGGAAACGAATCTGTTACAGCCATAGACGACCCTACACTCGAAGGTCTCTACGGATCATTCAAGTATGATGACGAGGGTATTCCCACTCGTCCTCGAGTGCTGATTGAGAAGGGTGTGCTCAAGGGTTATCTTCATTCAATTGAAACGGCTAGCAGGATGAATGTAGATACAAATGGAGCAGCACGCGCACAAGACTACTCGTCTACCCCCATAATTAGGATGTCAAATACCTACATCGCCGCTGGAGGCTGCAAGCCTGACGAGGTTTTCGAAGGGGTGAAACATGGTATCTATGCTGTAGGCAGCGAATACGGTTACGTGATCCCAGCCAACGGGCAGTTCACATTCAAGTGCGAGTATGCGCATCTTATTGAGGATGGGGAACCGAAGGGGTTAGTTCGAGACACAGCCCTCAGTGGCTTGATCCTCGAGGCGTTGAATAATGTCGAAGCCGTAGGAAAAGACGTAAGTTTTGAGCCAGGGGTATGCGGTAAGTCCGGGCAATCGGTTCCTGTCAGCACTGGCGGTCCACATATTCGTGTAGCTAACGTAGTCATTGGCGGAATGAGGTGAACTAGGGCCCATGCCTAGTGATGGCTTGAACGTTGATTTACTCGATCTCGCTGAGAGACTTTTCAGGAAAGCTGATAAGGGCAAATGCGACCAGCTTGAGATATTTCTGTCCAAAGAAACTGTAACGTCAGCTGAAGTTGAGAAAGGATCTGTTAAGAAGGGTGAAAGGCTCTTTGACATGGGTTTTTCCGCGCGCTCAGTGATAGGCAAGTCTGTTGGATTCTCACATTCAAACTCGCTAGACGAAAAAGATGTCCAAGATGTGATCAATGAGTCAATAACTCTTGCTAGAATAATGACTCCAGATCCAGATTTTCAGTCATTGCCCGAGGATGAGAATTATCCGAGCATTATAAAGTCGATAGATAAGCGGATATCTTCCATTGAGGTGGAAGAGGCTGTCGACCTGGCCATGCAGGTTGAGAGTTCGGCTCATGTCGATCCAAGGGTCTATTCAATAAATGTTTCGGTTGATTTGATATCTGCAGAAGTCGCCATAATCAATACTCTGGGTATTTCGGCAACCGAAAAGGAAACGTTCGTAAGCGGATCGGCGAGCGTGGTTTCCAAAGCCGTGGATGAAATGGCTACGGGATTTGAGTTCAAAGAAGCTAGGAGCATCAGGGAAGTGGATTTTAGCTGGATCGGGGAAGAGGCTGCAACAGAGTCAATTAGATCACTGGGGGCAAAGAAAATCGGTTCAGGTAAGCTACCTGTAGTCTTCGCCCCAAGGGTGATGGCGAGCATACTATCGAGCGGCATAGCAGGCGCTTCCAGTGCTGAAAACATCCAGAAAAAGAGAAGCTACCTGACAGGCAAACTTGGCGAAGTCATAGGTGACAAAGGGATAACAGTCATAGATGACGGAACCCTCGCGAATGGAATCGCTACATCAAAGTTCGATGCAGAAGGCGCACCCAAAACCAAAACCATGATCATAGAGAAAGGAATACTGAAATCGCACCTTCACTACTCATACACTGCAAAGAAGGAAGGGGTCAGAAATACAGGAAATGCAGTCAGAGGAGGAGGGTGGGACTATAAGGCATCCCCTAGCATTGGACACACTAACCTTATACTCATGCCTGGAAAAGGTAATTTGCAGGAACTATTGTCGGAGGTCAATGAAGGGATACTCGTATCATATACTGCGGACAGACCCAATCTTGCGACAGGTGAACTCAGTGCCCAAGTGACTGCAGGATTCAAAATCGAGAATGGGGACCTATCATACCCCTTGAAGCAAGCATCGGTTGGAATAAACCTGCTAGATCTATTTACCGAAGTTGAAGCCATCGGCAATGATTCAAGACAGATTTCAGGTGTAATCACTCCCAGCATAAGAATAAGAGGGGCAATGGTCTCGGGAGGAACATGACCTGACTCAAATTGACAGCACTGAATGATACCTTCTCGTAACAAAACTTAAATCCACGCTGATGCATCATGGTTCTGCCACGCACATGAACTACCTTGCTGTTGCCAACTGAGATGCTTAGAATCGGCAAGGTTCTATCTTGATCTCCAGCAAGTTCCTCAAAAGGGGGAACCAAGCTATTCTTGCAAAGACATGGTCTCTAGCCTAGAGGGTGCACAGCGCATGGTGGATGAACTGGAAAGAATAAAAATGAGGAAAATGGAAGAGCTACGCAGGCAAATGGACCTAAAGCGAAAACTGGAGCAAGACAAAAAGAAGACTGGGGAAACCAAGAAAAAGATACTCACAGTCGCCTTGGAGCCTGCTGCCTTCCAGTATCTAGAAGAGTTAAGGAAAAGGGATGAGCCCACGGCTGAGGAAATCGAGAATTTAATCATAAAACTGGCTCTAAACCAACAGCTGAAATACAGACTTGAGGCAATTGATATAGAAGCATTGGAAAGACGGATCAAAGGCATAGAACCGAAGATCGTGATCAAACGTAGAGGCGCGGAAGAAATCGATCTCACCGATAAACTGAAGCAGGACGCAGACAAATGAATGTGAGCGCAAATAGACCTAGTGCGCCTCCGATACTTCAATTACTTGTTTTGCATCACTTGTCTGCGAAGGTCGCAACCTGACAACAATTCTTATTTAGGCATTCTACCAAGAATTTACATTGATCGGAAAATCGTACACCCGACTCACTGATATCTAGTATTCAGGGGATAGTTCAATGTCATTTGAGAGAGTTAAGACTGGAATAGAGTCACTCGATGCCTTGATCGAAGGGGGTATACCAAAAGGCAGAATAATCCTAGTCGCAGGTGGATGTGGCACTGGTAAAAGTATTCTATCAACCCAGTTTCTGTATTATGGAGCTAAGCATTACAACGAGCCAGGACTCATGATCACAACTGAAGAAAGGCCCAAGAGCATTCGTCAAAACATGCTGCGCTTTGGTTGGGATCTCAAGGAACTTGAAGACCAGAAAAAACTTGCAATAATCGACGCAGCTTCTCCAAAAGCAAGGATCCCTTCATCTGAGATGTACAAGATAAGCTACTATGATACAAACAGCTTGCTCTTGAAGATCTATGAAGCTGTCAATGAGATCGGAGCGAAAAGGGCTGTAATTGATTCGATACCAGGACTTGCACTCCGATTGGAATCTGAATCAGAGATAAGACGGGCGATATCCCAGCTTGGTTCACTTCTTGCTGAATTAGAGTGTACCAGCCTTGTCGTTTCAGAGGTCAATATCCCCGGTAGACTCGGGAGATTCGGCATCGAAGAATTCATAGCAGACGGGGTCTACCTATTGGAGAACACCCTAACCGATGGCAGGTTTGAGAGAACTTTCTCGATTGTCAAAATGAGAGGAACCGCTAACAGCAAGGAAGTTCACGAACTCAAGATTACGGACAACGGAATTGAAGTAATTCCTCGCTCAGAATAGAAGCGGAAGAGGGGGAGGTCACTCCTTCTTCTGACTCCGTTTCTTGAAGATCATGGAATGCTCAGAACTTTTCTCGTCTTTTCAGACTTTGATAGTGGATGCCTTAATCACTTTCCGTGGAAGGTGATTCTTGTTCGCGCTTATCTCATTTCATGAATCTCCCAAATGCAAGGGATAGTCGAACCCAGCTAAAATCATTGATCTCTTTTAGCGCGCTATTCATTCTCGCTTCGTCACCCTTCTCAAAGATCTCTACTATGCTTTGAGACTGTTTGAAAGCGGGTGTGCTTCTCACTTTTTCATCTCTGATACCATCTATTATGGTTTTGGCAGTTCTTAGGTCCTCTTCGAGTAGGTGCTCTATTACCGCTTTCCTGTAGTTTTCAGATGCTTCGCTTGCATCTTCACTCTTCACGTACGACTCTGCTAAACGCAGATGGCAACCAGCTGCCTCTTTGAATCTTCCGCCTTTTTGATATATCGAAGCGGCCGACAGCAGAAAGCCAATTGCCGGACTACTATCGTCCACCTTGGTACTTTCTTCTGCTGCTCGCTGCAAGTCTTCAGCAGCAAGAAGATAGTATTCTTCAGCTTGCTTCCTATCTTCTGTTTGAGCGAAGAGATCTCCAATTCTCTTGAGACATCGTGCTGACTCATCGAACCGTCCAATCTTCGCATAGAGTCCTCTTGCGTCGTTAAGATCTCCTATTGTTCCATTTGTGTCCTTCAACTGAAGCCTTATGTCAGCTTCCTTCTCAATGTACTGCGCCGCCAATACAGGTTCACCTAGGCTCTCATATTCCTCGCTCACTGATCTGAAGCAGCCTGCAGCGTTTGCAGGCAGGTTTGCTTTCTTATATGCCTCCTCAGCCTTGAGGAAAAGTGCGATGGCTCTCTTATGATCTTTCCTGTTCGTGTGAATTCTCGCGGTTTTGATATAGTTCTCTGCAGCCAACTTGGGTTGTTTCATATCGTCGAGTTTTGCGGCAGCCTCTTCGAAGAAATCCTCCATTGCTTGGCTTTTCACTTCCTCAGCGAGCATTATCGCTTCAAGAAGTAGTTTGAGGGCTTCAGCTTCTTCGTTTTTCTCATGTAATAATGATGCCGCTTCGAAAAGTTTCTGGGCTGCTGCGTGTTTTACTTTCATTGAACGGTATTTCTCGGCTTCAGCTTTTAGTTTCTCGACGTCTTCACCCAAATCAGATTTTCCTCCTAATCAGTTCCCGCTAAATACCCAATACTAATGTGACACATAACTGTTTCCCATTTTCTATGAATAGAAAACCCAAAGGTAAAATACTAGGTCATGGTAATACATCACATTCAGGAGGAGAGGCGCAATTTGAGTAAGAAGTCTCCATACGAGTCTAAAATCTGGCTGAAGAATTATGATAAACATGTTCCCGCCAAGTTACCTGAACCAAAAACACCATTGCACAAAATCCTTGACGATATAGCAAAAGAATTTCCAGACAAAACCGCTCTCGTATTCTACAAAAGGAAGATAACGTTCCGAGAGTTCAAGGACTACGCCGACAGACTCGCCACTGCTTTCGTAGCTATGGGCGTAAGGAAAGGTGACATCATTGGACTGCACATGCCTAACCTTCCACACTACCCAATCACAATGTGGGGAGCATGGAAAGCTGGCGCTGTAGTCATGTGTGTAAGCCCCATGATGAAAGAGTGGGATCTGAAACATCAACTCAAAGATTCTGGCGCGAGAGTTATCGTGTCAGCGGAAATGTATGTGAAGATGGTTAACGCCCTCAAACCTGAGACCAAGCTTGAACACATCATTTCAGCAGGACTGAGTGACTTCCCGGAGGGATCATTAGCAAAACCCAAGGAGATACCAAGTGCGATCCACTTTGTTAAGCTCATCACCGAGTATAAGCCAAACCCGCCTGATATTCAGGTTGACTTGAAGGAAACACCCGCTTTTCTTATGTATACAGGTGGAACAACGGGTCTACCCAAAGGCGCTCTGATAACACACTACAATCATTTGTCAAACATGAACCAAACCGCCACATGGCTTGGTTGGGAAAAAGGAAAAGAATCAGTGGTTTCCGGTTTCCCGTTCTTCCACATAGCTGGTACATTGACATGCACTGCCGCGGTGCAATTGGCCTGTCAGCAAGCACTAGTTGTTAACCCTAGGGATCTACCCTTGATTTTCCAACTCGTCAACGAGCAGAAGCCGACGGTACTCGCCAACGTAAGTACTCTGTATATGCTGATGCTTCGGCACCCTGATTTCAAGAAGTGCGACTTCAGTTCGGTCAAATACTTCATAAGCGCGGCGGCTCCGTTTCCGGCGGAAGTCATAAAGGAATTCGAGAAAGCAACCAGAAAACGGGTTATTGAACTGTATGGTTTAACGGAGTGCTCCCCGCTCGTTACTGGAAATCCCCTTGAGCATCCAAGGAAGGTTGGCTCAGTTGGAATGCCATTTTCGAGCACCGAAGTGAAGATCGTTGAAATTGGTACAAAGGACAAAGAAGTTCCACTGGGGGAATCTGGTGACCTTCTAGTTCGAGGACCACAAGTGTTCAAGGGGTATTGGAATAGGCCCGAGGAAACTAAAGCATCACTGATTGGCGACGGCTGGGTCCGCACAGGTGATGTAGCAAGGATGGATGAAGAGGGTTACATCTACATTGTCGACAGAACAAAGGACATGATTAACGTTGGCGGACTGAAGGTGTACCCCAGAGAAGTTGACGATCTATTATGTGAACACCCTGCAGTGATGATGGCTGCAACAGTTGGACTTCCAGACGCTGAACGTCCAGGAAGCGAGAGAATAAAGGCGTATGTCGTTCTGAAACAAGGTTACGAACAAAGCGAGAAACTAAAACAAGAAATCGCGCAGTTTGTAAAGGACAAGATTGCACCATACAAGGTTCCAAAGATCATAGAGTTTAGAAAGGAGCTGCCCCTGACGCTTATAGGCAAAGTTGTGAAGGTCTCCCTTAGAGAGGAAGAAAAGTCCAAAAGCTCAAAATAGGAAAAACGAGAGAAGCAAAAACTCATCTGCTTAATTGAAGACCTACTCCATCATTTGGCTCAGAGACTCAGAGCGAATTCCATTTTTCGGAAAGAAAGAATATAGAAGGTCAAAAAAAGAATTAGGATGGTTGATGAATCACAGATTAGTCTACAGCTGTTTGTTAGATAGTATTGTAACACTCGCTACCGAGCCTGTGCCACCTAAGTTGTGTGTTAACCCAATTTCGGCGCCACTAACCTGTCTCTTGTCTGCTTCATTTCTCAGGTGCCATGATATTTCGCATATCTGGGCAACCCCTGTTGCGCCTATAGGGTGCCCCTTACTCTTCAAGCCGCCACTTGGATTTATCGGGATCTTACCGCCTATCTCCGTGTTGCCCTGTTCTATGAATTTTCCTCCTTCCCCTTTCTTGCAGAACCCCAGATCCTCTGTGTCTAAGATCTCCGTTATTGTGAAACAGTCATGCACCTCAGCTAAATCTATGTCGTCAGGTCCAATGCCAGCCATTTTGTAGGCTTCTTTACCGGCTTCAACCGTTGCGTAGAACGTGGTGAAGTCTGGTTTTGAAGCCAAGTTGAATGTGTCTGTGGCTAGGCCTAATCCTGCAACGTAGATCGGTGTGTCTGTGTACTTCTTAGCGAGTTCTGCACGTGTGATTATTACTGCAGCAGCCCCATCGGTTACGGGGCAGCAGTCAAAGAGACCAAGTGGGGAGCAGACCATTGGCGCTTTTAGAGCATCCTCGAGTTTAATGGGTCTCTGGAAGTGGGAATATGGGTCTAGCGCTCCATTCTTGTGGTTCTTAACAGCGACGTAAGCCATCTGCTGCTTTGTGGTTCCGAAATCATGCATATGTCTGTTTGCATAGAATGCGAATACTGCCGGTGCGGTCATTCCCCTCGCATAGATTGGATGCATGCCCCTTGCGACGACTCCTTGAAGAGACTCGATTGGAGGAACATCACGCATCTTTTCTGCTCCGAGTGCCAAGGCTACGTCGTATGCTCCTGAGGCAACAGCGAAGCAAGCATTTCTGAAGGCATCAGACCCAGTTGCGCAAGCATTCTCGAGCCTTGAGACTGGTCTCGGCATGAATGAAAGTGGTTCAGCGAGTGAGGCTCCAGTTAGAATCTCTCGTTTTATTATGCTGCCGATGCACGTTCCGAGCCATGCGGCTTGGATCTCCTTTTGATCAATTCCGTTGTCAACACTCTTAAGGGCGTTCAGATATGCTTCGCTCATCATGTCTTCATAACTCTTCTCGAAAAGTTCCCCGAACTTGATCATCCCAAAACCTACAACTGCGACTTTGTTCTTCATATCATTCTCACACCCCTACCAAGGGAATCGTTCTTGCTCGTTCTTTCTACTTCTTAGCTTCCATTGCCTGCTTCACTGGCTTTGCGCGGAAACCGTACCTGAGAAGTCCTTCGGCCTCGCCGAATCGCCTGAAGACGAGTTCCACGGGCATGTCTATTTTTACTTCCTCTGGTTTCGCCTGTGTCATTGAAACCATAAGCCTTGCGCCGTCTTCAGTGTCGACTATCGTCATAATCGTCGGAGTCTCAAAACCTGGGGGCATAACATGTTCAACTGTGAAAGTCACGAGTTTACCCCTTCTGCTGATGTGGTGCTCCTCAAATCCTTCTGCGCTACCGCATTTGATGCAAATGCTTCCCATTCTCGGGAAGTTTATGTAACCACATTTCTTGCATTTCAGACCTACCAGTCTATACAGCTGTGGAATCTCCCTCCATAACATTGGAGAAGCAATCGACATTTTCTATTTCAACCTCCTCTTCAAGGGCTCGCCACAAACATTCCTTTCATCTTGACGTATTGAATGTAGTTTACTATTTCCTTCGACTTCTGGAAATTCTTCATTGAGTAGAATGCACTCTTTCTACTTTCTGCAGTTGGAGCCACCTTCAGACTTATAGCATCACTGCACCCTCCGCCATACGACAATAGCATGATCCTGTCATTTGCTTTTGATTGTTCCAAGACCTGCGCAAGGCCCAGCAATACGTATGCAGCTCCGGTTTCTCCAAAAGAGTTGAACGTCACTCCAGGCATCAGATTTGACATCTCGAAACCGATTTTCCTAGAAGCGTCTATCCCTTTAGAAGGATCAATGCCGAAGGGTAGCATCTGCTGCACTACATACTTGAAGTCCTTCGAAGTCTTGCCAAGTTTCTTGATCAAGCCGCTGGCCGCCTCAACTACGGCTTTGGTATAACCATACTCCCTAGAAAACCTGTCGTCTCCGCTATCCCTTTCATATGGGTCTCCGATTCTTTTCCACTTGTCAGCGAACTCCGAGGAAGAAGAGCTTGCGCCTTCAAACTCCGTTACGGTGTTCTCTTTACTGATTACGACAGCTCCAGCGCCAGCGCCGGAATAGAATTCAAGCATGGAACCGGGCGCCCCCAGAAGACCGTCTGCGCCAATAGCTATGCCGTACTTAGCTCTACCGGCGTTGATTAGATCCATGCATGCCAATAACGCGGACGTTCCCGCTCTTGCAGAACCACCGAATTCCATAACCGTGGCCGTACTGGGCAATCCAATGTGAGCTGCGATCGTGGTTGCAATCATCCTTTCTGTGTAGGGACTTGAGGTAGTCCCAAAGTAGACAGCCTCGATCTTTTCTGGTGATATACCCGAATGACGAACGGCGTTAGTGGTTGCTTCTGCCGCCATCGTCACAACATCTTCATCGATGTTCGGTACCGCCTTCTCGACATCCATTAAGGGCGGCGGGTAGTTGTCTGCCTTTAGAATTTCACTCAATTTTATCCTGTAAGTAGGAACGTATGCTCCTACGCCAACTATGCCCACCATATTAGTTCACCGATAAGTTGACGTATGCCGAACTATGTATAGTTTTCGCATGGAATGTGCACTGAAACCCAGTTATGAAGCACGTAGTCGTTGTTAAGTTAATCGGAAAACGGTAGGAACTATATCAACCTGCTCAATATCGTTACAGAAGAAGCAAGCTCTGTGCGGCGTCTCTTTTGGAGCGGTTATCACCTGAGTGGCAACCAACATCTCACCAACGTTCGCCTGACAGCTAACGGCGACGTGAGTCAACTAAGAGTTAACGGAACTTGAGATCAATAAAGATATATTGAAATCATTGCAGAAGTACCTTTAGCTCAGCTACGGGGGAAGCGGAATACGGTCTACCTAGAAAATTCCCCTCCCCCCTCCTCAACTGTAAGAAGTTTAAAAAACTTCTTTTTTTTTGGGTGGGCCCACCGAATATTCCTCCGTGGCTGTAAGAATAATACTAACTAGTACGGACGAGAAGTCAAGGTGCCCTCGGGTTCGTTTGACCACGGATATGTCAGATTCATATTCACCGAAGAGCCCGACATGATTGCAGTACTAGTCTCAACCCAATACCAGCAGCTTCTGAGGATAAAACAGTAGACTGCCAGGATCTTCAGACATAAGGGTAGGCTAGTCTGAGCCCCATCGACCAAAAATACTTCTCATACCATCGCGCCAATCAAACCCCAACTATTTTAAATGCAGGCGCCTGGATAAATCTCACGTACAGCTCCCCTCCACAATTAGGACACCTGCCAACAATTCTCCCGAAATAGTCCCCTCTTAGAAACAACCTTGAATAGACGAGTCCACAGCTACCGTGACACGCTATCGAGGTCACCTTCTTAACCTTGACTAATCTGCGTACATCCCTTCTACTCAACTCAGTTCTCTTCTCCTGTTGTGGAGGTGGAGGAGGAAATACCACCATGATGAGAGAAGAAACGGCAAGGAGACACGTCAGTGGACCCATCAACTCTGGAGCGGGAAGCTCCTGCAGAATGGAGGGGAAGAACAAGACCAACTCAGCCATCGCGAAAAAAGCCAATGAGAATATTCTCACCCTCTTCTCGTATTCCAAGTGAGAGACCAACTCCCTTTCAAAGTTAGTTAATAGTCCAGCTAAGTAGATGAACCGGCCTTGAAGACGACAGCTCCCTCCGCCTCTGTTCCTAACATTTCTCTTCCACCAGATATCTTAGGTTTGCGCGAGCGAAGCTGGATCCTAGGTACTATCCGGGTTAGCGATATTATCCGATCCGCGGTGAGACCCAGGTCTCTTGAGCATGAATCATCGAATGAGGCAACTTCAACCCGCTTCCCCATGTCTTTCAACGCCTTAACAGCGTACAGGTAGTCTCTATCACCCGCAACCAATACTGCTACATCGTAGATGTCTCTGTGGGCGAGCACCAGCATGTCGGTGACGAGCATGACATCCAGTCCCTTCTCAAATCTCGTAGACCCATACTGGATGGACTGGAGGAGCCTCACCTCGTAGCCAGCGTGGCGCAGCAAGTCGAGGAACCTGTTCTGCCCTCGCTCCCTCATCATAGTACCATAGTAATATGGCCTAACAAGTTTTCTTCCCGCGACAAGAGCCTCTTTTAGCTTGAGGTAATCTAATTCAATGCCCTGCCGCTTCTCGGAATAGAATAGGTTCTCCCCATCGATGAAAATACAGACCCCATCATCAGACATTATCTTCACCTCGCACATCAACGCATGTTATTCTCACTCGCGTCGTCCTGGCCGTGACTTAATAATTCCACCCCGTGACCTGCCCCTGGGGGGAGTAGACTCTAAAGATGAGGTAGGCAGCAATCCATGCTAAATTGGACATCAGTCACAGGTCGTATTTAAGGCGAAAACGAGGCATCTAACGCAAGCGACGGCAAGATGTGAATAGAGGGCGGCAAAGTGTTCTCCGTGTTCTTGTATAGATTGCTATACGCCATTCTTGTAATAAGATCCGGTAGTATGCAAAGCAAGCATTGCACGGCTAACATGAAAGCAACTTTCAAGCGTTGCTAAAGATTTCTTCTGGTTGCTAAACGTATAGCGTCAGGTAGCCCTGCGACACCCGCTATAAGCAAGATAGACATCTTGGAGGATCATCCGTGCATTTCCTGCAAAAAGACGCACATAGCTATGTAGCCTTCGCAAGGAACGTACGGTAATATGCAATTACCACACCTCTCGCAATGGCAATAAGTATCACTCCTACTCTGATCCCGAAGACCTCTGCAATGCAGTGTAGAAATCCCCGATCTCTCTCTATTAGCGTAAAGGCTACGACTAATCCCATAGGAGCGCGCTAAGGTGTGGATAGCCAAAGTTGGAGAATTCTGACAGCTGCAAGTGTTGCTATTAATGCTAGTGCGAATAGACGCCCGCGTCTCCCTAACAGCATTAGAAACCTCACAATTAACAAGACCGCTAGGCCCAGCCCCGCAAGAATAAATGGCAGAGCAAGCAGATAGAGGTAAGACGGTGGAGGTTTGACGTACGACATAGCAGTGATGGCCAGAACGCATAAGAAAAAGGTGAGGGTGAGCGCACCCCCATGTGCGGAAAGCCACCCTCCCCTCTCTTTGATTCTACTGCGGAACGCGAGCAAGCTTCTTCTGAGCCACTGACTGTACCTCTGCCATAACCTTTTAAGACCCATATCTCAGTCCTCAAAGTCTATAGCTAGTAACATCCACAAAGATGCGCAGCATACAGGGCGTAGATAAGAAAATCAACTCCTATTGCCATCCCACAAACCCACTGTAGACAAGTTCCTGCGCAAACTTGGTAAAAACCCCAGATTAGTAGTGGCAAGCATCCGGTGACGCAACCGAAAATGCATAGCAGTACGTCAAATGGAAAATTAGCGCCTGTGACAGCTACAAACATGGCAGCCCAGCAATCAACAGTGCAGGGGTCAACCAAGATCGCATAGCTCTTCATCGTCAGTCTATTGTATTCCTGTAGTTGAGTCTCCACTAGATTAGACAGATATTCCGCCTCTTCCTTCATGGCATGATAGCTCGGTGCAAGTCGTGTTAGACCTTCATCTCCGCTCTTCTCATAAGCATTCCCTAGTTTCTGTGCGACTCCACCTAAGATGGAGTACTGGTCTGATAGTGTAACGGAAGAGTTGAAGTCGACGAACTCGAAAGAGACGACTCCAGACTTATCGGCTGGCGCAGAGTTAATCGTTGTGAGGGATGCGTTGTAAGCTCCAGAGTTCAATGGTGTGAGAACCGACTGTATAGTCAAATTGTATTTCGCACACTGAACCATATATCCAAGACTATAGAACTGTGTGAACAAATTCTGCCCCGTGATTTCTGTTGAGGTGAAACTAGCAGACCTATTGTATCCGTCTGTATCTTCTTTCCAACTCCACAGCTGAGTGCGGGCAACTGTGAACTCGAATATCGTGCCATTGATGTTAAATGTTATGTCAAAGAATGTGTATGTCCCATTCTGTTTCAACACCGTAGACTGATATGTCAAGACGTTTCCACCACTAGAACATGTTTTGTTCTGGGTGCATGGTGGACCTGTCTGAAGTAGAAGTAGAGGCTCTATGTGCGTCAAGACTTTCCCGTCTGTTACATTTACTGTGGCGTAGTGGTATGTTGTGTAGATCTGGTAGCCCGCGTTTATCCATGCGAAGATGCCTCCCACCATGTTGTAGACTCGCGTGAAGCTGTTGTTTGCAAGGATCTCAGACGCTATCATGCTTCTCGCCCCAGTCTTGCAGTACACTATTATCACCTGATTCTTGTAGGCCTGGAATCTACTGATATTTGCCTGAAGCTGGTCGTACGGCATCAGCACCGCTCCGTACAAGTGTCCCAGATCGTACTCGCATTGATATCTGACATCTAGGATTAGAATCCGATTATGGTGGTCTTCCTCTATCATCCGGTGGGCGACTTGAACCGAAATGTTCTGATACGTTCCCGGCTGAGGAATCTGCTCACATGCCATCGCTGGCTACGCATACACGAAAGCAAAGAGAAACATGGTGACGAGAATCGCGCCTACTGCCACTTTGCCCTTGTGTGAACTCATAATCCCAGTATTCACTCTCACTCTATCTCCTCTAATTGTCTGTCCTTTTAATCTTTACCAAACAAGATGTCTCTTTTCTCAAGAAGAGATTCTAGCGATTTGGCAATGATAGAAAACCAGCTACGCAGAGATAAGGACGGAGTCCAACTCGCACCAAACACGATGTAACTCGGACTGACATTAGTCACTGATTATTCGCGACGCGTTTCAAGTAATCTCTGTAGTCAAGCATGGCCCTTATCGCTTGTGCTGCGGTCTGAGGATCCTCGTATACTGGAACGCCTCCGTCACCTCTAAGGTATTGCAGAACCCTGCTATTCTCATTAGCGTATATTGTTAAACCTACTATTGGTTTTCCGTACTTGTTCTTGAGTTCGGCTAGTAATTTCGCTTCGTCTAGTTCTCTCTTTGTTCCCATCTCGGTTATCGTCTTATCTCCTAGCACGTAGGTGAAGGCTTCAAGCAATCCGATTCCTATGACGATCACGCCATCGATGTAGTCTTGTTTTAGCAAGGTTTCAGCACAGTTTGAAACAACACGTTCTCCGAATGCTCCGTTTTTGCTCAAGGAGCATTTTCTTGGTTTGAATCTGGTTTCCGCATTTTCCATGAGTTTTCTGGTCGCGTAAAATGCTTGTTTTTCCATACCGTATCTAAAGTCCCCGTAGCACATTTTACGGTGGTTTTAACTTGTAGAGCACTCTTGTAAAATGCGTTGGGGGGTTAATAATGGGGAATGATGGAAGACGGGATCTGCGAGCGGTTGGGATCTGGTGAAATACGACAGAAAATGGGGGCGATGTGGTATGAGCGCGGTCAAACTCGTGGTGAGACAGATATTTGAAGATGCGATATTGAAGGGGAAGGATGAACGTTGGAAGGTCGATGCATCGAGGATACTTCAATTCATTCTGGCTGCAGGCAAGGAGTATGAAGTTGAAGGAATCCAGGATCTTCCTATGTTTAGTTTCGAAGCAAATGCAGGGGATTGTTATGCTAATTCTCAACTAGTTATTCTTGATGCTACAGCTATTTACTCGTATTGTGAAGGGTGGGCGGTGTTGGAAATCGAGGGAGGACGGGTTCCACATCGACATGCTTGGAATGCTGTTGGTGGAAGGGTTGTGGATACGACGTGGAGCAAACTGGGTGGGATGAAATACTATTTTGGATTGATAATACCTACTAAACTTGTTGCGTTTCATAGCTTAGCTTCAGATTCTTTTTCGCCATGCCTCCCTGCTTGGGTAGGGGAACATGCGAGTGTAGCGGAGAGAAGGGTGGATATAATGTTTGATGAACTTTTTTGATCACTATTTGTGAACGAAGAAGCAAGGCGCGTCTTTCCCTTCCTGTGCTTTCCTAATTACGATTTTACGGTGTGCATTTTACGCACGTAATCCGTGTTTTATGGCCTGCTTTATTAGCGTAACTTCCGCATTTTGAGGGTTCTTATAT
>JAHPYV010000125.1 GCA_019058495.1 Promethearchaeati archaeon | reverse complement strand
ACGAGATAGGTCCACCCGACAAGTTGCGTCATTCGCCAAGGCAGGTATACATGGGTCCGAATAGAGAGTAGCGGAAATGCGGGGAGGCCAAACTTTGGTTTGGCCATGGCATAGTCTTCACGAAATGATGTGACCCTGCTCAGGCTAACAGTCTTAGCTGAGATATTTATCTTCTATCTATTTTTTGTTTCCTATAGTTCTTTGCTTTCCGATACTTGTTCACGAAGAATTCACATCACATTGCTTATTTACATTCTTTTCTGTGAGATGGTTCTGTTCAGGAATGACATAATGCTTTCATTCACTTCGTCTGGTTTCTCCGCCGTGACCATGTGTCCCGCTGTTTTCACAATCTTTATTTCTGAGTTCCTTATTTTGCTCTGAAGGTATTCTGACCATTTTATTGGTGTCAGTTTATCTTCGTCTCCTACGATGATTAGCGTGGGAGTCTCTATTCTCGATATGGAATCTCTGGCATCGAATTCGCTGCAAGCTTTGAAGTCTGCTATGGCGATGTCTTTGGGGCATTTTAACATCTCATTTATTCCTTCTTCGATTATACTCTTTTCAGCTGTCTTGGCGAAGGCCCATGCTGCTATGTCGACTCTTATGCCTTGTTCATAATTAGCTGAAAGTGCTTCAAAAATGATAGGATTTACTCCAAGTTTTGCGCCTGTTCCGACCAGGATCAAGGCTTTGACTTTACCTGGATGGTCGACGGTATACCTAATCGATATGGCGCCTCCCATCGAGTGACCGACGAGAACGGTAGACGAGCAGGCCATGGCTGTCAGAAACTTGTGGACGTGATCAGCGTACGACTTGATTGAAACTGACTGGCTAGCGGGGAACCTACTTGACGCACCATGCCCCGGCAAGTCTAAAGCGTAAACCTCGCCAATAGACGAAAGAACATGTATTTGTCGAGTCCATAATCTGTGGTTGTACGTGGCTCCGTGAATCATCGTAATTGCCTGACCAGCACCTTCTTTGTAGAGAGATGTATTAATACTTCCAACACGTACAGAAGACAAAGCGGTCATGTCCTTATGCTCACCTCAAGCGACTTCAGTCTTCATCTCTCCCTAATATAGGCGCACTACTGTCAGCTACCAACCCCTACGGAATCTGGGCTTACGCGCAGGATATACTGTTGTGAAAGACGCAATGGCACAAAAACCCATATTAATAGGTTGCTCGTATTATTATCCAATTCAAGTAAACCGTCATCCGTTGTGTAGAGATGTTCGTTATGGCTGACAAGAAAGATGTCAAACCAATAGGCTCCTGGACTGGTCTAAAGATCTACCATATTGTAAGAGGAAACCTCGTTCAGGAGAAGTCAACGCAGTTCTATGACGGGGACACATACGTTGTTGACAACGGGTCAGAGATCTACATTTGGATGGGGAAGAACTCATCTGTCGACGAAGATTTCGCCGGCGCTTTCTTATCAAATCAGATCGATATGGACAGGAGAGGCGCTCCAAAGGTCACATCAGTTGATCAAGGGAAGGAACCAAAGAAACTGCTCGATATTCTTGGCGCCAACTTTAAGGTTGTCCCTGGTGGGGTTGAAGGGATGCTTAAGAAAGTTGAGCCCGAGAAAGAACTCACGCCTACTCTTTACCGAACCTCTGATGATAAGTTATCAAAGATTCAATTGAAGAGATCGGCGCTAGATAGCCATGAGTGCCTCATCCTTGACTTACCCAAGGTCATATATGTCTGGGAAGGAAAGGACTCAACTGCTAAAGACAAGTATACGGCAGGACATGGTGCCCGCGAGTTGAACTCAAAACGCAAGTTCATGGTTCCGATAAAAGTTGTTGTCGATGGGGAAGAACCCGAAGAATTCTTGGGCCCTCTCAAATAGTGAACTGATGGTCTCTGCCAACCGCGTGTACTCATCTTCTCTCGACTCTTATCCTTTCTCCATTTTTGACTTTCTTGAAGACAAATGGGTCGTCCGCTATTCTTCCAAAAACGTTGACAGGGCTATAGGCTCTTGGCTCACTTGCCTTGCTGGCGGGCGTTGGACCGAAGAAAATACACATCGATTCTCCAGGTGGCCAATATGCGACGTCGCCAACGTCGACGACTATGTTAGTGTTCTCCTCGGGCACTTTGACTGGGATCTTGAAGTATATCTCATCTCCCCACGTCTGAACTTCTGACTCAATAGGTAGCGACGCTAATATGCTGTTGGTTGTCTTAGGGTTTCTGGCGGTCAGGTTGATGTGAACCTCGCCAGTCGATTTCGTGTGCACCTTCACGACATTCTCATTTGCAGTTCCAGATCCTATGATTTCCTTCTTCTTTGGCAAGTCCTGCTCTCACCCTTTCAAATACCTTCAATCATCTAGTTCTGTACGACTTCAGGCCACTAGCTTGACTCCACATTCTCGGGCGACTCGCTTTAGCCGTTCCATTTCATCTTTCCCGGGTGGTTGCAACCCTTGAAGCGCGTACTTTAGCCCTAGTTTCTTGTATTTTGGTTCACCAAAACGGTGGTAGGGGAGTAAGTCCAGTCTTTCAACATTGCCCAGCTTCAAGCACAGCTCAGCTATGCCTCTGATGTTCTCCAGGCTATCTGTGTAGCCTGGAATGACTGGAGTTCTAACCCACATTGGTCTACCCATGCTGGCTATTCTTCGCGCATTCTCCCATATCAGCTCTGGTACAACACCGGTGCACGACTGGTGCCTTTCGCGGTCCATCAACTTCAAATCGTATAGGACAAGATCAGTGCAGTTCAGGATGCTCTCAAGAGTTTTCCAGCTCACATAGCCGCATGTATCAAGGGCTGTATGCATTCCCGAGGATTTGCAACTTAGAAACAGCTCTCTCACGAAGTCTGCTTGCATTGTTGGCTCTCCACCCGACGCGGTGACCCCGCCATTGGATGTCTCATAGAATACTTTATCTTTCGATACTTCATTGAAGACCTCTTCCACGGTTACGCGTTTCCCGATCAGCTCCCTTGCTTTCGATGGGCATGCTTCAGCGCATTTTCCGCAGGCATGGCATTTCTTTCGGTCAGTCTCGAGGCCCTCAGGTGTTCGTATTATGGCATGATTTGGACAAGCCTCAATGCAAGAAAGACACCCAATACATTTCGAGTCATGCCAGACTATTTCGGGATCAGTGCTGATGCCTTCAACGTTATGACACCAGAGACAGCGGAGTGGACAACCTTTCATGAACACGGTGGTCCGAATGCCTGGACCATCTTCTGTTGAAAACCTCTGAATATTGAATATAAGTCCTTTAGTCGGTCCCAAGGCTAACCACCAGTCCGTTTGTCTGCTGAGAAGGTCAGAGGCCGATAGCTTGCTGATTTCTGATGTTTCTCAATATGATGCGATGACCTTCTAAATGCCTAAGGTCGATGCTTGATAAATGTATGCCGATATATTAAGGACACCTTGTTCCGCATTGGAGAGACCAGAATTGAAAAGAACCTGATAACACCCGAGAGAGTGTTTTTATACTTGTTCACTTCAATTAAGACAAGTTTGGCGAAAGCACACGTTTTGTTCCCCTAATTTAGCTGAAACTCATAAAAGAGGTCGGTGAAGGCGGAGGCTTCATTCTCAGTTCCGGCTGCTCAGTTCCTGTGGACGCGAAGACAGAGAACGTAAAAGCCATGACAGACGCGGCAAAGAAGTACGGAAACTACAAGAAATAACTGAATAAGGACCCTATTGACGCTTAACAGCTTCATGAGAGTGTGTGAATTAAACATGGAAAGCAAAATGCCTGAGAGAAACAGGAATAAAACAGTAGTTTGCATGATAATGCTGTTTCTCGTTGCTAGCTCAACGATATCATCCTTAGGTATTGCAGCGACTTCAGTCAGTGGCTCCGATGGCAATCTTCCTTTGTTCAAGCTTACGCTGCTTGTTCCCATAGGGGATCCTGTCGAGTATTCCTGGGCCCAAATACTCTACACAAATCTCAGGCAACTTGGTATTGATTGCCAGATTGCCATATCGACTATGAATGATATCTACATGCGCGCGCTCATGCCTAATTCAACTGTTCTTGGCAAAGGTTATGATCAAGGTGGATTTGACGTACTCCTCTTGGGTTACCAGATGCCGCTTTCTCCAGATCCTTCTCTTTTCTATAATAGCACACAGTTCGCTCCTTATGGACGAAACTACTACCTCTGGAATGACTCACATAACGACGAACTTTGCTCACAGATAAGGCAAGAGACCAATGTAACGAAACGACTTGAGCTTGAGAGTATGTGGCAGTCTTATGTGATGGAGTGGTTGCCATCGACGGCAGTCTTCTACGCCAATGGAACCATTGTAGCTAACCGAAGTCTTGACATCAACACATTCAATACATTGAACTATCCGATTTGGCCTGCTGTCGAACGCTGGTCAGGTGACATGGCACATCTCAATTACAATGTCTCAGTTGCCCAACTTCAGAATGCCACCAACTTGATGCCAATCTTCAGTGAATCATACTTCGACGCAGCTGTAATGAACCCGATATATGGCCCCGCAGGCTTTGGATTGTTCCAGTTGAGTAACATGACGCTGTCGAGGACGTATGTCCCCTGTATAGCAACCGAGAATCCGACGAGCCCAGACGGCAAGAACTGGACGATAAAGGTTAGAAGCGACGTGACCTTCCATGATGGAGCGAACTTGACAGCGCAGGATGTAGTTTTCACGCTTCAAGCTTATATGACCCCCGCACTCGATCCACCTCTGTACCATCTGTTTGCTGATGTATTCGGTTCAAATGCGTCAATCAGTGTGGGCGCAGACAATTACACCGTTGAAATCCACCTCCCGAAGCCTTACGCTTACATAATGGACTTACTTAGTGTTCCCATACTGCCGAAACATATCTTACAGTACATAGACTACACAAAGTGGAGAACATCACCTCTCAATACAGGGATACCATCAAACGTCCAGTTGCTGAACGGGACTCAGATCTATTTGACGGGACCAGTGGGCGCTGGTCCGTACAAGTACATTGGCTATGATGACGCAACCAAAACGTATCATCTGCAGAAATTCGACAACTACTTCAACCGCACGGCCTTAGAGAATAGAGGCCTGTTTCAAATAAAAGACTATTACGTGAAAGTTATAAACAGCGGTCAAACAGCTTTACAGCAACTCGAGAATGGCGCAGTCCATGTTCTGGATATGCAGTATCACTTTGAGCTGCTTGCATATAGTTATCTCGGCGAGAACTTGACTTCCTTCATTCACAAATACGGAGGAAACCTTGCGACCTTCAGCTCTTTTGAAGTGCAGGAACTCGGATTCAACATGCAACATCAAATCTTCGGAACGGGGCTAGGCACGCCAGTCGGCATGGCGAATATAACCAAAGCAGCTGATGCAGCCAAACACGTGAGGAAAGCCATTTCCTATGCGATTCCGAGATTGATAATCGTACAACAACTACTGCAAGGGTACGGGTTGCCAGGGAGAACGTCTGTATTCTGCCCTCTGAGCGAAGGATATAATCAGACGGTACCTTTCCACGAATTCAACATGACGCAAGCCGCGCAAGAACTAAGGCTAGCTGGTTACGAACCTGCTCCTCTTGTCGCTGGGTTCTGGGAATCATATGGAGTGCCTATAATCATAGTCGTTGTAGCAGTATTAGTCGTAGTAACCCTAGTTATCTTGCGAAGAACAGGATGGGCTTCTAAGTTACGCAAGCCTGGCATCGCCGAAAAGCGGATCAAATAAGTCAGGCTAGTAACGTAGGGACTCTAAGGTTTTTAGAGAGAAGGCCAGGATGCCTTCCTCACTGACGCAGAATGTTGGACAAACTAAAAAAAGATCCGTAGGTCGTTCTAGAATTCTAGGACGTCAAATCTGATGATTTCATTAAGTGGTCCGACTGTTATGTAAGTGCTGTTGACATTATTCCCAACAGAGCTTATTACCAACTCCAGCCAGTCATTGGTGGGCATGTTTGCCTCCGCTCCGTGCAGAAGTCTCCAAGTGGAGGCATATGTGACGTTCACATAATAGTTTGTATTCCCAGCGACTTCGTACGACCACTTCCCCGTTATGAGACCCTGAATCGTTGTCCCGAGATTCTGTTTGGACGAGACAAGTGCGACGAAGCTCGCGGTAACTGCTTCAACGCCAACTTGAGCAGACATTCCCGTGACATCCTGAACAACAACGTCTGATTGGTCCAGTGCGTTGACTATTCCGATGAATTTCAGTTGCCAAGTATCACCAGTTACATAGTAAACAGGCGAGAGCCATGCCATATAGTTACTTATGTTATAAAGGATGGGCATCTCAGCGATGAACTCACCTGCTGATGGTAGGTAAAGCTGGCTCTGCACTACGTCTTTCGCTCTCGATGCTGAAAGCATGTTTAGCTGAGACACATCATAGTATTTGACTCCTGTATGGTCGGTTATAAAGATCCCTGCAAGCGTCTGCTCGGTCGAGTATGGATGCATTGACGTGAATGACATCAATTCGTTACCGTATCGAAGGAAAGTTGTATCCTCGTCCATCTCGACTCTGTCGTTACTAACCGAGACGCCTATGAAGCCTCCTGCGAATATGTCGAACGATGATCCTCGTCTTGAGGCGCCCCAGTTCGTAATCTGTCTTGCTATCCAACCTTCGTCGAATGGTTGTGGAATCCACGCAGGCATGTTCGTTAAGTCAAAGCTCTCTAGATAAACGCCTGTCTGAGCGTCCCACACGTCAACGCCATATGCTTTCAACTGCAGTGATGGGTCGATCGCATATTTGGGGATCGCATAGACAATCTTGTCATCAGGAGTCTTGGTTAGGATGGGTCGATCATATTTGTAGTTAGGGTCTCTGTAGTAGGCTTGCATCAAGACATCCTTTCTGTTATTCAAGTTCGTTCCCGTGGCGAGGGCAAGTTCCTGATGTACCAGTTGAGGTGCCTCGTTCGGGTCCGTTGCAGAGAGAACTATGTAGCCATACACATGCTGGTCATACGCGGCCCCAAGCCAGTATTGCTGGACAACAGACATAGTCCAGACGAGTTTACCGTCCCAAATCGTAATATGAACGTTTTGGACTTCAACGTTACTTCCGAAAGAAGCCATGTGCTGCTTTGCCTTAGCGTAGGCAACGTCGGCTGTAACGAGGCGCACATCAGATGAGTTGAACGTAAAGAATGACGGATATCCCGTCGACTTCTGAGTCATGTTGTCCAAGTAGTTAGCGTTTCCAAGAACAGCGGTTGTAGCCTGCATTATTCCAAATGATAATGGCAGGAGGACAAGGATGAGAATTAGTGAGCCGACCACGGCCTTTCTCCGCAACACATGCCTGGGATGAACTTCGCCTGATTCGTCACTTCGTGAGATAGTGAGTGTTCTCCTGTACCCGTCTTGCGCAATCTTAACCTGGAGGCTGATCCTGCCAACAATTAACGCTATCAGAACATTCAGTATTTTGATCCACACCAAAGCTAAGGCAATTTGCCAGGCAAGCCACTGAGCTCCGACCATTGAGATAACTACGACAAGCTCCGCAGCTGTGTAAGCTATTCTTGGAAGCAAGAAAAACCGTCTCGCTACACTTAGGCTCTCAGGGAATACTAGAACCAGAATCGAAAGTACCCCAACGATATCAAAGAACGCACCCGCACCTGTTATTGCTTTGACAGCGATGTAGATGACAAAGAGTACGCCGAAGTTGATGAGAAGGTTCAAAAAGATCCTAAAAGGAGCCGAAGTCCGCTTTGGCAATATGCATCATATCCTTTTCTATTAAGTCATTTCCATTTACATTTTGTTCGCATTGGGCATATAAGGGTTTCGTCAAAGGAAAACGCTTCTATCCAACGAAAAAACTCGAAAAATAGGTTGCTGAGCTAGCCTTCACAATATTTAAAACGGATTTCCACATCGATCATATCGAGAAAATAGAGCGGTCTCTTAAGGTTAGATTGCCAACAAGCAATGTTTAGCTAATCTGGAAGAGTGAAGCTAGAAGAATGGCAATGCTACCAGACACCTTTAGCATCAATCGAGAGATTGACAAGGGAATCCACAAACTCACCGAAGTCTTCAGGGGACTCCAGTATTCATCTGCCTTCCTGAAACAGTTCAAGACTGAGAAAGAAGTCAAGCGATTTCTGGAAAACGCGAACGTGAGAGTGACCGACAGCGGCTGGTACATGTATGTTGATCCCTCGGACGGATATGTCGTGGTGAACCGGAAGTACCTTCTCGAAGGAGAGCCTTCGGATCTCTACTTGGACATAATCCATGAGTTAGTCCATGTTAGCCAGTGGCTTGAAGGCAAAGATCTGTTCGACCGGCACTACGAGTATGGTGAAAGGCCTACGGAGTTGGAGGCTTACGCAG
>JAHPYV010000124.1 GCA_019058495.1 Promethearchaeati archaeon | reverse complement strand
CTATTAGTCCTATCGTGAATTGTCTTAGAAGTTCATCTTTCCATACTTTGATAACTGGATCGTAGTTTGGAAGTGTCACGTAATATGGCGGTCCGTTGCTCAGTCTTTGCAAAAGGTACAGTTCTTCTAGCCTTCTGAGTTCAGATAGATCTTCTTTTTTGACATATCTCCTGCCTGCAACCCCTTCTATGTAGACGCTTGACGTTATTTTTCCTTCTGCTTCAAGTTCTGATAGAGCGGATTTCACTTCAGCTAGCTCCATGTGCGACCACTCTTCAATCTGCCTCAGACTCACTGGACCGTTTGCTGCAAGGAATTTCAGTATGATTCTCTTTCTGGATTCCTTTGGATTTCTATTCTCAAACTCTGCGGTACCCTTTGGCAAGTAGTGGTCTATCACATCGTAGAGCCATCCATCGGACGCGTAGAGCGGATCGCTTCTTCTGACTTTAATCACTCTGGCAACTTTCTCCACATTCTCGATCGATCTTCGCACCGAGTCTGCACTCTGATTCGTTTTCTCGGTTATTTCCTTTTCATCGAGTGGTCCTGATTTGGTTAGCACTTCTAGAACCCGCTCGTCGTCGTACCCTAGTAGTAGTGAATTTGGCCTCGATGCATAGTAGTAGTCTAGTAGCTCATCCGCTGGTACCAGAGTCATAGTTTCGCTGAGAAATCTGCCATGAACTATCTTGTGGTCACGCCATTCAAGTTCATCGAGGTCATTCGGGTTAAACTTGTCTATGCGAACAGCTATTGAGTCCGACCAGTGCACTCGACCTATGTCTCGCAATATCCTGAGTATGTCCTCTTTGGTTCTACCCTTGTATTGGGGAGACAAATGCTGTCTACGCATAAGGAACTCTATGCAGACATCCTCCGCGAAGACTTCCTTCCCACCTGGTTTAACAGCTACTGAGAAAGCTTTGTATAGAACCATTCCGCCCGCTTTGTACCCCCTCTGCTTGAAGAACTCCACTACGTTCTGGTTGCCTTCATATGTTACTGCCTTTCCATTGATCTGTTTGAGTTCGATGTCCAGCGATCCAAGGCTTCTGGCAGTTTCGTCAATTTGATCGATTATTTTGTAAACCATGTCTTTATTAGCGCTGTTCTTCTCAAGTATAAGTAGGTCTGCAATTACGAAGTGTGTCTTCTTTGCTCCTCTCACTTTGAATGTGGCGATTATTGAACCGTCCACGAGTACGGTGTAGCACCACCCCGCTCTGAACATGCCTTTGATCTCGTCTTTTAGTGCATAGTAGAGTGGGTCCCCAGGAGGTACTGTGAAGGAGCCTGATATTCGTTTAGTATTCTCTTCTTTTGGTTTTGACGAAAGAGAATGAAGTTCTTCCAAGTCTCCGAGAGCCACGAACTGTATCTGCGTTCTTGGGGATCTCAGGAACCTCCCAAGCCCCACCTTTCCTTGATCTTTGAGTTCTGTGAGTATAAGCCTTACTTGTCTCGAATGAAATCCTGTGAGTTCGCGCAGTTGCGAGACCGTAAGCGGTCCGAGGCTTCCCAGGAGCTTGGAGATAATTCGTCTTCTTGCTTCATGAGGCTCAACGTATTCCTCCAACCTTACTGTCGATGGGAACCACTGATCAGCTGTAACCCAGATGCTTGTCTGTTGAGAGCTTCCTATGTTCAGAGCCATTCTCATATGCGACAGAGTCGAAAGGAGATGTTCCACGTCGAGTTCGTGCATCAGAGACCTCCTGATCAGTGCTCTCTTCGAAATCGGACTATTCTCTTTTATGATTTTCAGGAGCTTGATGGCATCTTCAGTTAGTCGCACAGTGGTTTTGCAGGCCCACCAGTAGGTTGACCAATCTCTCCCGGGTATAAGCATCGGTCTCGAGCCAAGCAGTGTATCCTCCAACATAACTCGATCTTTTTTGATTAGTTCCTCGACCCACTCCCTTCTCAACCCTTCGATTCTTATGTTAAGTTTATCCTCCCAAGGCGTCCATATTCCTCCGATGTCTTGCATTATCTTGTAGACATCTTCTTTCGTTCTTCCTTTTGTCTCTTGGTGGACGTGTTGTTTTCTAAGTTGAAACTCCCTGACAACCTGTTCGTCAAATATCTCTGAGGGGGTTTCTCCCCAACACAGCCTATCGCCAACGATCTCATAGCCCAGCTCTGTGAATACCTTGACGAGCCTTTCATTTTTCTCCGAGACTGCGGGCTGACCCCAGATAAGTTCAACCTCAGCTGCCATTAGCCCGTAGTATGATGCTATATCGATGAAGCGCTTCCCTACCTTCTTTATCAGCTCTGGTTTTTCGAGCAAGATTTCGGAGATCTTCAGGTCTGCTACATGTAGCAGATCTTGAGTTATGCGGGCATCTGCAGCACCTTGAAGCTCACCATCTATTATTATTGGGTTAAGATAAGCGCTACCATAAAGATCAGTCAATTGTTGAGCAACCCTCCATGAGTAGGGGTCTAGGTTGCTAAGAACATCTACAACGACTTTTCCTTCGAACGGGATCTCTGTATCTTTCAGATTCTTTTCTGCTACGTCTTTGCTGAGTTCTTTTAGTCTTTGAAGATCTCTTGCGATAACATAAGTTTCGATTGGTATGCCTTCGATGAATTGCGCTGAGAGAATCATCCCTTCTTTTCTGAGAGTCGACAGTGTGCTTTCGACTTCCTCGTATGGAAGATTCGTCAGAGTGATTATGCCTTGAATAGTGATCATTCCTTGCCCTTCTATGACTCTAAGAATAAGAGTTCTGAGCGCCTCACTCTTGCTCAGCTTCTGATACTGGGCGGAGTAGTTCTCTGCTGGTTCGTATAGAACTAGCGGTTGAGTTTCCATCTCCATTTCATAGGGAGTGGTTCTCACCGCCAATAGAGACTCCTCAAGCTTTTGCAGGCGCTCCTCAACAGTAGACTTGTTGAAGCCTGTCAGCGCGATTATTCTACCTTTGCCTATTGGATTTTCTCTTTCAATTGTGTTTAGGATCACTTTGTCTATGTCTGAGAGTGTTCTCCTATCGCTTTCACGTAGAGCGATATAGATTGGCAGATCGTCTGTACGGATATATGACAGTCCTCTCTGCGTGAATCGTCCTACTACTATTCTCTTGTCATTCGCCCAAAGCTTGCGCAGAGAGTCAAGGTCAAAGTTCTCAATTCTGTGATACAAAGCTCTATGGGTTTGTATCGGTCCAAGTTCGCCGATTATTTTGACAATATCCTCTTCTCCTCTTCCTCTCGTGCCCGATGTCAAATGCTGTTTTTCTAAAACCAGTTGGGTGACAACAGTCTCCGGTATCCGCGTTGGTTCCTTGCTTTTCTCAAGCTGTCTAAGCAGCTCCCTGTCCTCTGCGAGAAGGTACTGACCAGGAGGCTTTGAAGGCACAAAGTAACCGCTAAAGACTTCGCCCATTCTCTCGAGTCGTTTAAGAATTCGTTCAGATTCGTCTTCCGGCATGTTGAGCTGGGATCCCACTTCTGAGGGCACGCATGGGCCATATGACCAAAGCAGCCGTTTCACTGCGTTCTCCTTTTCGTCTTCAGGATCAACCTCTTCCAGCTTTACATAGATCGTTGAGGGTAGGTGCTTTGATAATAGATTCCACGTTGTCTCTAGGCTCTCTTCCTTGACTGAGCCCTTGAGTGAATACTTGGATCGAACTACCAACATTGACCTCTCAAGTCTACGGAGAGTTCTTCTAAGTTCAGTTGGTTTTACGTTTAATGATTTCAGCAGATCAGCGGTTCTGAGAGGCCAATCTTCAAGCGCTTTCAGGACGCTTCTCTCGAGGTCGTCAGGTTCGGTGGGGGAACTTCTGAAAACATGGTAGTACATTGTGAAATCTGAGGTTGTGATACCATGCAATTCTCCTTTCGGGGTTCTGATTATGATGACCCGGCCTTCCTCTATAAGTTCCTCGGACCAGCGTGCGACCGTCTCAGGTTCAACAGTCATCCTGTTCAGTATTGTCGGATAAGTGTCCTTGAAGATTTCAGCTGGTCCGATGTCGCGAAGTATTTGTAGAATGTCTTCCTTTGTTTTTCCTTGAGTTTCAGGAGTCAAGTGTTGCCTTTGGTTATAGAGGGTCTGAACAGTGTTTTCAGAGAAGAGCGATTCACCCGCTTCGCCGACCACGCGCGAGAGAACTTGACGGTGTAACTCTCTAAGAAGCGCTTCCCTATCCTCCATTAAGACTACATCTTCCGCGCCTACTAGGATCAAACTGTGAGAGAACGGTGATGGGACATCTGTGAGGGGAAGGACTCTGTAGTCTATTTCCCCCGTACTTGCTCTTTTGATTACGCTTAGGGCATTGGGCAGGTCCATGACGTCTTCCAGTATCTCTCTGTAGGCTTCCTTCACTACTGGGAAGTTCTCCATCCCTTCAAGTAAGTCGAGAACCTTGATTGCTCTTGTCTGTTGCCTGCTAACTGATATTTCCCATCCCTTATACATCCTCAATACCATGAAGCTTCTGACAGCGCAATGTCTGAACCTTTGCTTGAAGAGTTCTGTCTTTCTAATTGCCTTGCGAATGAATTCTTCTACATTCTCTGGCGTTACAAGCGACGGTATTCTTGCTAGATCAATCATTCTCCCTGCTGGTAGCGTGATGACAAATCCGTCGTCGAGGATCGCTGTACCGACATTGGCTTTTACAACTCTGCTTACGGCATAGGCGTATGCCCTACTCAGGGCGTCGTTCACTCTCCGACCGTAGACGCTGTGGAAGATTACGTTAAGCCTGCTTTTCTTGTCGATGTACCCTTCGATCATGATTCTCTTGTCTGTTGGAACCGTCCCAGTTATTGCAAGTTGGTTTCTGAAGTACACTAGGATGCTTTCAATTGATCCCTCGTCTATTCTGTATTCGCTCAGAAGCCATTTTCTAGTTGCGTCTATCCCATCTTTCCTTATTTTGTCAGCAAGCGCCTGCCGGAACTTTCCAATCTCACAGGATAAGTCGAAGCTTCTTGGCAACATTTCACCGGTCCACGACGGTACGGTTGGTCGTCGACCGAAGGCTGGTCTGACATAGACCCTCATTCCACTTGTTCTTCTAAACTCGTACGCCCTGCCACCTAAAACGAAGATATCACCTGGCTGAAGGCGTTCAACAAAACTCTCAGACAACTGCCCTAAGGGATTCCTGTACTCCTCGAGGAGCACCCTATAGTTTGCTTCTTCAGGAATAGTCCCAATATTCAGATAGTATATCATACGTGAGCCTCTTTTCCTCCCGAAAATCTGCTGCTCGTCGTCAAACCAAATCTTCCTGTAGACTCCTCTTTCCTCAAGGCTCACATGTTCACCCGCCAGGTACCTGAGCGCACTCATAAAATCTTCATCTGGCAAATCATGATAACAGTATGAACGTCTAACGAGTTGAAGTGCATCAGCGGGAGTCCACCTGGATTCGATGCTCATGCCAACCAGATGCTGAGCTAAAACATCCAGACAGTTTCTCGGAATCGCAACCCTATCGATCTTACCGTCATAAGCAGATCTAACCAAGACCGTACACTCGACAAGATCATCCAAATCAAAGACAACTAGACGTCCGATAGACGTTTCGTGTAGTGCGTGACCCGCTCTTCCGATTCTCTGCAGTCCCTTCGCAACACTCTTAGGGCTACCAATTTGACAAACTAGATCGATGTACCCTATGTCTATGCCAAGCTCAAGTGAAGTCGAGCTTACAGCAGCCTTGAGCAAGCCTCTCTTGAGCCGGTCTTCGACGTCGAGTCTTGTGTCACGGCTCAGGCTTCCATGGTGAGCAGCCAGATGGTCAACGTTCTCGTCTCCATACAGTTCCTTTAGTTTGAATGCGATCCTCTCGGTTCCGCTTCGAGTATTCGTGAAGACGAGAGTTGTCGTATGGGTATCAATCTGCTCTTTTAGGAACTCGTACATTCTGTCTGTTGCCGAGTCGTAGCTCGCATATGCGAGGTTCGAAACTGGGGTTGTAACACTTATGTCGAGCGATTTCGTCGAGTAAACATCAACTATGTTACAGTCCCTGAAGGACCCATCGTCCCTGTACCCCACTAGGAACTTGGCTATCTCTTCAACAGGGGCCTGAGTCGCACTACAACCCACTCTGATGAACTCTTTATCCTCGCCAACCAAGTGTTGAAGTCTCTCAAGACTCAGAGATAAGTGGACTCCCCTCTTAGAGTCGCACAGCTCGTGGATCTCATCAACTATCACCCACCTGATTGTTTTCAGCTTCTGACTGAACTTTGGCGACGTGAGAACTATGGAAAGCGTCTCGGGAGTCGTAATAAGAATGTGGGGAGGATGACGCAGCATCTTGCTGCGTTCGGATTGGGGCGTGTCACCCGTTCTCACGGCCACATTTATGATAGGGAGCTCCAAGTTCGACTTTCGTGATATCTCCCTTATTCCTTCCAGTGGAACCATGAGGTTACGTTTGATATCGTTGTTGAGCGCTCTGAGGGGACTAACGTAAAGAACATAGACCGTATCCTGTAGCTCACCTTTCTCTCCCATCGCGAAAAGCATATCTATCATCGAGAGAAAAGCGGCTAGGGTCTTACCCGAGCCCGTGCTAGAGAACACCAGCGTACTCTGGTTCTCATGTATCAGAGGAATGGCGTACTTTTGTGGCGGTGTCATCTCTCCAAACTGTTCTCTGAACCATGTGGCCACATAGGGACGTAGTTTTCCAAAGGTCACCTCATCACTTGGAGGAGGTTCTTTGATGAATCTGATCGTCATTTGCCAGTTCGCTCACTCGTAAATGATAGCATCAAGCAAACTCGTGACTATGTTGAAATAGGATAAAAAACCTTGCCGTATCAATCTGAAACATGTGATCCTTAGATCTGCTTTCTGGAGAGGACTAGCAAAGATTACGCAAGACTCTCCACAAAGGCATTAACTAGTCTTTCCAATCCACTCGCGCTTTACACGTAGTTTCCTGATTCTCTTTTCTTAATTCTTGCCGCGCTTAGATCGCTTCCAGAGGTTCAAAGGACTATTTGGAGGTGAGCCGACCGGCAGGAAATGGGGAGAGCCAGCATGTGCGCGAAAGCTGATCGACAAACTGTCAAAAGACTCCAAATGGTGTCTTAAAGTAGGAGCTATTGTAACTACTTTACATCAAGAATCGGAGGAAGCGGTAAGCTGAACATATCGATAATTCAGGACAAAAGGGAACGCGATGAAGAGAATCACACTTCGCAGGGCAACCTTACTAAAGCGAAAGCCAAGCGGAGGGGCAGGACGCCCTATTTCGTGGACATTGAGGCACTCTCTGATGCCGATTGGAACTATCTTCTCGGTATGTACTTTGCCGACGGAAATCGTAACAGAAAATACGAAATCAAATTCTGTCTTCAAGGCAATGAAACGGACATAGCCGAAAAGCTTACCCAGCTACTGAAGAGGACAGGTTTGTCCCCCCATGTTGTATTTGGGGAATCAGGAAAAGACGACATAATTGTCCGAGCATATTCGACCCGATTAGTTGATCTTCTTCCAAACAAGAAGACTCTGATGAGTGACCCAGAAGCTAGAGAGGAATTCTTTGACGAGAACAAATTATTCATAATTGAAAATGGAATCCCATTCTTAGCTGGTCTTCTAGATGGAGATGGATGCTGCCCGATCTTCTTGCGAAAGAGACATGGAGTAAGAGGAGAGATAGACAAATGGGGATGGTCTTTCCGCCAGACTAGACTTCCGTTTCTTATCGATTATGTCACGACCTTTGTCCATTCCATTGCACCCAATAGCTTGAGAGTTACAACCCAGGAAGGCGGGCGCAAGCAAACGATACGCTTTCGCAAGCTAGCAACGATCGCGTTGCTGGATGCGGGATTGGCGAGATACTCGTGCAAGGTAGCTCGCTGGTGCGAGAAGACGACCAAAATAGCGGATCATGTCGCGGAATATATCACAACGGGAGAGATTGCTAGGATACTGAATGTTAGTGATTTTACCGTGAGGAAATGGATCAGCACCGGAAAACTGAAGTCTTGCCCAAAGTTAACCTACACGACTGAGAAGCACTGGAAGCACGTTTCGAGAGAAGAGCTAGAGAGGTTCAGGGAGATAATCAATGAACAAGCAAAGATCATAGAATCGGCGAAGAAGGACAGCGTAAGACTTGCAGATGTTGCTAAAACCTTGGGCGTTTCGTATTCAAAGTTGTACAATCAGCATCGCTTAGGGCGGCTACAAGCCACGCTAATACGTCAGATGGGATCGGTGCACACATATTTAGTGATGCAGAGTTCTGAAGCGCAGAAACTCATGAACAGAATCTTAAAAGAAAGGAAAAAAGTTGAGAACATAAAGAGCAAGGGCTTAGAAATCAGAGAGCTCGCCGAGATCCTTGGAGTCAAGCCCAATACACTCTACGCAAC
>JAHPYV010000123.1 GCA_019058495.1 Promethearchaeati archaeon | reverse complement strand
GTTCTGAATGTTGCGCTCCATTGAAGTGTCGAATTCAGCCTTCACTTTGAAGAGTTCCTTGAATTCAACATCTAGCATGTAAAGTTGCTGGTAGACCTCTAGGCCACCTATAAGAACAACCTTGGTGTCCAATGGAATGGGATCTGGCCTCAAGCCCTTGGTCGTAACGTAGCCGAGCTTCTCTGCAATCTCCTCTATGGCCAACCGCTCATTCATGAGAGCCTTTTTCAGCGCGTCGTACGACAAGGGACTGATAAGCAAGTCCTCAGCAGGCAGCACCAAGTATCCACCGTTTGCTCTGTGCAAAGAACCACCTCGGATCAAAGTGAAATCGGTGGTCAGAACACCAAACTGTGCTTCCTTCTCAACTAGTCCAAAGAGATTCTGATAAGTCGGATTGAGTTCCACCACGACAGGGGCTCCCTGCAGGTTAGAGTTGTCCACTACGACGTTTACCTCGTACTGCCTGAATGGAAGTTCCTTCAACCATGGAACTGGAACGGGGATAGGGGTCTGAGGTGCAGCTGGCTCGCTCACAAAGATGCCCACATTCTCCAAGATGTTGTTCCGTACTTCCTCCAAGTAGGTCTTGACATCAGGAAACTCTCCGTACTTCTCAAGGAGAGCATCAACCAAGTGTCCAATGGCGAAATTGGTTACATCCTGGTTCAACTTTGAGATTTTGTCCCCAGCTTCCTTCTCAAGACCTAGAACTTGTCTCATCGCTGTTCTCATTTCGGTGCTTAGGTTTTCACCCTTTTTCTGAATCTGTTCTTTCGTTTTTTGAGGCAAAGCCAAGAATTCCTCGTCGCTGATTGGCTTGCCTTGTATGATTGGTATCGTCATTACGCCTGCTGGTGTTGGCCGTAGTAGGAAGCCTTGTTTCTGTGCCTTTTCGTTAAGTTGCGCTAAGAGTTTGTTTCTTTTCTCTTCGATGCTCTTAACCACAGCGTCTCTTCTCGAAGCGTAGTCGTCGCTTTCGAAGGCTTTGGGTAAGGCACGACGAACATCCTCGATGAAGGTTTTCATGTCCTTCCGAAGTTCTTTTCCTCGTCCAGCTGGCAGCTTTATTGCTTTTGACATGAACGGGTTACTGAAATTATTCACATAGCACCAGTCAGAGGGTACAGGTTTGCCCTTCGCAACTTCTTCGAGGAAAGCCTTCACAGCGCTTTTCCTGCCTGACCCTGGTACACCCGCCACATATATGTTGAAGCCACGTTCCTTGATATTAAGTCCAAATTTCAGGGCTCTGACAGCCCTCTCCTGCCCAACGATCTCTTCACTTGGGATTAATTCTTGAGTAGTATTACAGTTCAGAGTTTTTATATCAGGCTCATTCCTCAGCTTTTCAGGTGGAATTTCACTTATCATTACGATTCCTCCTCAGACTAAGGTTATGAACATATAGTTGCAGACGACCGTATTTTAGGGTTACTAATTGTACCATTAACACGCTGACTGCAACCAGTCATGGGATTCTAAGATTAGCAAAACCTTATCTTATACTCGCGTCAGCTAGAAAATAGGATGTGATAGAAGTGGACGAGACACTGAATGTCGATAACGTCTTCGTCAAGAAACTCTACGAAGGTCACTTCCAAAGCACAATGTCTCCGCAGATCTATAGCGCAATCTATGAGTTTCTTCAGAACGAAGGAATCCGAAAACAGATGAGACCCATCACTGATTCAGATGAGATCTGGATTAAGCCAAACCTGAGCAACGCAAGACCGCCTGAAACGGGATGCATAACTCATCCAGCAACAGTCAAGGCTATCATAGATTATCTACTCAACTTTGTCAAATTCAAGAAGCCAATAAGAATAGTGGAGACTATTACTTTCCACAAGGGAAAAGGGATTCACGAAATCTTGGCTAAGCTCCCTCCAAAGGAGCGAGCAGCAATCGAGAACAAGCTAAAGCGTAAGGATCCAAGCGAAGACATGCATGACTTCGGCTTCAACCTCCTGCTGGAACTCGGCGGACTGAAAGATCTGGTCAAGGACTACAAGGAAAAAGGCAGAGATGTCGACGTATTGAACCTGAGCAAAGAGCCAGTCATGAACGCGGAAGAGAGGAAGGAGATCACTCGAAACGTAGAACAACTCCTTGGGAAAGAAGTAATACCCAAAGAAGAGATCAAAAAGAAGCTTCTAGACAATATCCCCTCACTCCTTAGCGGCAAAAGAAAGATCGGTCTAATCTCGTTAGCTGTCCCGAAAACCCACGATGACCCAGAAGCCTACATCACTGCAACGATCAAGAACATCGGCCTGGGGCTCTTCTTGCAGTACAAGGCGTTCATGCACAAAGATTTTGCGAAAGCCATGCTTTACAACTTCGCCATCTGGAAAGTAGGGTTGAAAGACCGCATTTTCGGCATAGTCTCTGGACCATACGGACAGGATCGCGAGGGACCCATCTTCGGAAGAGCGGTCGACTTTCCTTACGTTGTTGCGGGGGCTGATCTATTAATGGTGGATAGCGTCACAGCTGTTCTAATGCTTGGTAAAGCCGATCTCGTAAATCAACTAACTGCGTTGAAGTACGCAGCAAACAAAATCGGCAAAATACCCTCCACAAGCGCCCTCCAGAAAGTCGTTCCGTACTCACTGAATTACGAGCCCTACCCCTATCAATCCCAGAGTATACCAAAGTAAAGTCGTTCTGTTCTAAGGTTATAATGGAGACAGTATTCCGTGTGTAGAAAACCACGCAGATTGAGAAGCGCGCACTCAGCGGGAAGATCCCAAAGAAAAAGGCAGAAGCGTGCAACAAAAATGATGAGAAGTTACTGATGCACTCTCACCATCTCATTGATCCAAAGTTCTTCTGAACTACTTTATCCATTCCCTTCATTATGCTTAGCGAGTCGTGCTTCTTCAAGTACTGTCTCAGCTCGTCCATAGTGGCTGTTTCTCCTTTCTTCGCAGCATAGTAGGCAAGGTAGATGTCAGCAACAGCTTCCTTGGCTTGTTGAGGAGTGAATTCAGGTTCTTTGTCGTTGATGATGCAATCCGCGAAGTAAGTGTCTTCAACTCTGGCAGCTATCGTGTAGTATCCTGGGAACGGACTATGCTCGACCTGCGGGCTGTGGTACTCGTATGAGTGCTCAGTATCGGGTAGGTTGGTATAGATTTTCACGGGTAGCTCCCATGAGTGATCTTCGAAGACCGACCCTTTCGTACCATGGAGTTCAGTACTGTTTGTGAGCGGGTGGACAGTTGTCGATGAAACAACGACATCTATCATAGCCCCGTTCTTGTAGCGCAGGAAGACCATTGCGCTGTCCTCGCCCTTCGTCGGCGGGCTGGGGAGTGCCTTTCCAAGCCAGCACTGAGCGGATACGACTTCGCTGTCTAGAAGCCAATTTAGCATCGCCATCTTGTGCGGTCCTTGATCAAATAGGGCGCCGCCGCCACCCTTGTCATAGGTGAAATGCCAGATATCTGGATCTAGGAACTCACTTGCGTCGCAGAAGGCGCCTTCATAGGTGCGACCCAAGAAAACGTCTCCTAGGAGACCACGTTTCACAGCATCTTTGATGACTCCATGTGCTGGGAGGAAGCGATGATTCTCAGCGATCATGAGCTTCACTCCAGCTTTCTTTGTGTCCGCGATCATCTCGTCGCATTGTTCGAGAGTCATAGCCATGGGTTTCTCAATCAACACGTGTTTACCAGCCTTTGCAACAGCCTTCGTAATAGTTGCGTGAAGATAATGAGGTACAAGAATAAGCGCTGCATCTATGTCGCTTTCAAGTAATTCCTCCATGCTGTTGTATCGTGGGATTCGTTTCGATTTTGAGAAGGTTTCTAAAACCTCCTTGTTTACATCAAAACAACCAGTGAACTTGACGTTCGGATTCTCCGCTCCCTCGATGCCTGCGGAATGGAACTCCGCTGCAGCTCCACATCCGATTATTCCAAACTTCACGAATTCCAAGAAACCACCTTCGATTTCACAATTCATATCTTTGGTGAATAAACTTTCACTAGGAATATAGATTTTCATGCTTCTCTGCTTATTATACGTTTTCGTAGTTGCATCGTTAATGTAACCAAAACGCTAACCGTAGACCTTTATTCAATGAGTAACTCTACTATAATATTGTTGCAGATGGAGTACCAGCAGACTAGTCGGGATCGGCAGACCTAATATCCTGGAAACGCGTGAGTGCGATGCTAGATCAGATTATTCCTTGGCTCAATTTTATGGTCTTGCTGGTCTCAGCGATGCTCATACTCTTCTTCTATGCAAAAAGCGTGTCAACTGCTGCCCTTGTGAAACGGGTTGGTGCGATCGCCTACCAGAAATGTGCCCGATATAGAATCATAGCAAGCATTATCACGGTTTCAACAGTTGTAAACTACATTGTGTACTTCTTCTATCCACTCCAAATCCCATTTCCACGCTATTTTCCTTTGGATTGGCCGATCTCCGTCATGACGGCTATCGCCATTTCAATTCCTTCACTGTACTTGTGGCTGCAAGGGATAAAAGACGCTGGAAAAGAAACGATCAGACTCACGGATCAGCACAGACTCTATGGCGGCATCTACAGAAAGATACGGCATCCTCAGGCAGCGGGGGAAATAGGCCTCTACTGGGTAGTTTCATTTCTGCTGAATTCACCCTTCTTGGTTCTCTTCACATTCATTTGGATCCCAGTCATCTACGAAATGTGCAAGATCGAGGAAAGAGATCTGATTATCCGGTATGGTGAACTCTACCTTAGATATCTTGAGAGTACGCCTTTCATAATCCCTCGAAGAAAAAGCAGGCAAAAGTTCAGGAAAAAATGAGTAAAAAGGGGACTAGGTGAGCGCCAGTTCTCTGTTGGTTATGGGTCTGCTATTATCTAATGCGACCGCTTGGTGTACAGGTTAGTCACTTCTTCTTGTATTTGCGCGCGTACTTGATTCCCCAAGGTGCCCACGCGACACCTAGTACAGCGGCGACAATCAGAATGGAAATCAGAAGTACTGCAATGTTTTGGTACGCTGTGTATCCGACACCCAGAAATCCGAACCAGAGAATGAAGAATGCAACGAACCCAATTCCCATGACGATGCTGAGTGCTACTCTCCAGCCATATCCTGGTCCCATGGATTTCATAGTTCTCCAGGGCGCGTGTAGCAGCGCCTGCAAGCCTCCGAGAATGATACCAGACAAGGCGAAAATCCCGAAGTTCTCGAAGAGGCTGTAACCCGTAGCGAAGTAGTAGAACCATATGAAGAGAAACGCTGCCCATATTAAGCCGACAACTAGACCTAGCGCCCAAATTGATGTCCGTTCCTCATGTTCTCTCCACCACCGGTGCGCGATGCTTTGTGCAACTCCCCAGAGTGCGAGGGGAATGATAATGATCGCTATGTTCATGTATAGGCCTGTGCTATCTGCGAAGAAGTAAAGCCAAGCAAAGGCAAACACAAGCGCTAACAGTCCCAAGGCTGCTTCCAACGCTACCGCACGTTCAAATCCTGGTGTCTTGCTGTCCCACCACATTGGTGTCCACGTGAACCCTTCTGTGATTCCAAGGACTGCAACCGATACAACGACGACTGCAATGTTCTGATAGAAACCGAGGGTTTGAGCGTAAAAGAAGAACCAGATGACGAGGAAAATTAGCCATCCGATAGCCTCAACGATACTGAGCGATACTCTCCAACCCATCCCGGGTACATCTAAGACGTCTCTTCCTCTATATGCCATTTTGATCACTTCTATATTCAATTGCCGATTTTCCAATAATTTGCTTTGCTATATAAAAACAATGTTCTAATAACATGATTCATATGTCATGGTTTGAAGTCAATGCATTTTGAGGCTGCTTGCGAACATAGCTTGAGCCCGAAGTGCGAAGAAAGACAGTGATCGCCATTAGGATTGCAGCAAGTTACAGTCTCCATGCGTTGTTCAGGAACAGCACTTCAAACTGCGAAATCTTATATATGGATACTTGCTAGAGACCGAGCTGTGATTCATCATGAAATTAAGTTGTTGCACTTTGGCATATATCGTCAGCACGCCATTGGATGAAGCGATAAGGCGAATCGCTGAAGCAGGCTACAAAGGCATTGACCTATACACCGGTCCGCCACACCTACATCCATCACACTATTCAGAGGAAGAGAGAAAAGCTGTAAGAGAGCTGATCGACGATCAAAGACTTGAACTCACCGGCTTCGCGGTCGCGGGCGGCATCCTGAACCTAGGACTCAACTTCTCCCACCCAAACAAGAAAGTCAGAGATGAAACACTTCAATACTACAAAGACAACGTCACCCTAGCCGCCGACATAGGGTGTCCCTTAATCAACGTTCTAACAGGCCACTGCTTATACGGTACATCTAGAGAGCAAGGCAGAAAATGGACAATGGACGCATTCCACGAACTCACTGCTCTTGCCGAAGAGAAAGAAGTTATCCTCGGTCTGCACCCGCAGTACATTGGTGACAGTCCCCTCATGCTCACAGTAGATGACGCCCTCGACATGATCAAAGAGCTGAATTCGAAGATCGTGAAAATCATTTTCGACACGGCACAGCAAAATATCACTTATCCGAACTTTGCAGACGACATCAGAAAGGCAGGGCAAAACCTATGTTATGTTCACGCAGCTGACAACGACGGGATATCATGGACACACTTGGCACTTGGAAAAGGAACCGTGAACTGGGAAGGACTCGTGACAACTCTCAAGAAAATCGACTATGACAGTTACATCTGCGTACAAACATGGTCAGGATCCCCAATAGACGCGGACTCCATGATACGAGACTCAAAGACATATATGGACGAGGTCCTCAGAAAAGTCAGGTAGAAAACGATGGTTCAGCCGTGACATAACCTACATCTCTTTTTTAGTTCGTGAGCTTACGTAGCTTATGATATGAGCTCTGTATCTTCCGTGGATTCTGCTCTCGACCATGATCTAGAATGAAAGCAGGGGGCGACACATCGACTTTCCTTGTGAACCTGCTCCACTTGTCTCTCTCTTATCGCCATTGCTTTTATTCACACGAACTCGAAATCATGGTAAAGCAAATCCAAGAAGGGAGAATCAAAGAGAGATGTATCGACTAGGGCTTCAACTGTTTCCCCTTGTCCAACCGCATCAATCAAATCCTCGGAAGTGACCTCGTCAGCCCTCTTTCTGCGGTAGCTTGGTTTCACAATAGATAATACTCTAAGGTAGCGCGATCCATAATTTATCGATGCACCAACCTCGAGGACTCCCTCCAACACCATCAAGACCATAGCACAGCGCTTACTGTCTGACACTGGGTTCACGTTAAGAATCCGCAGTCTACCCAAAGCCATCAACCTTAGCAACTACTTTGCTTAAGCCTCCAATTCACCTGTAACCTCAAAAAGTCAGAAGGCGCGGGGGAATAGATGTTTGGGATTAAGTGACCTCAACGTTCTTACTTGGTATTTCTTGAGGGTTACGAACTACTCGGATGGACTGTATAAATACACATAATCACATATAAGCGGATATGGAGCGGCTGTACCCTCCAAGGGGAGCATCCCAAGACTGCACGGCGTGAGTGATGGGGGCTTCTGCTTCAGCGTGGGCGCTCGCTTAATTCTTATATGCCAAGCCAAACTAGTAATACTTGGTTTGCAGGTCGAGTGAATTGAGGTGGTCACCGATGGTGGCAAAAGTGAAGGATCTGACTGTCAAGGAATTGAAGTCGATAATATCGGAAGCAGTGAGGGAGACGATGGGGGAACTGGCTGAGGACATATCGGCGCTTTCGAGCGAAGGGTACCTGCGTTCAATTGAAGAGGCAAGAAGGGACTACAAGGAAGGTAGAACGAAGTACCTTGAAGGTCTTCGAATTATATAGTTCTCACTAGAAAAGCATTGAAGGACCTGGACAACATCGAGAAGGAGACCCAGAAAAGGATCGCCTCAAAGCTGAAAGAATAGTCTGAGGAGCCTCTGAGGCATGCTCAGAAATTGTCAAACCAGAAGATAGGATCGTACAGGTTTAGGGTGGGAGACTACAGAGTCATATTTGATATTGATAATGGGAACATCGTAGTTTCGAGGATCGGGCATAGGAAGAGCATCTACAAGTGATGCCTCTGTGAGTTCATCGCTGCCTGATGGCAGTGATGCGAATACAAGGACCTTCACCATTTGATCCTTTTCAAGACACCTTCCAACGTCTTCTTGTTCTTCGCTGCTACGTCGAAGGGATCCGTGCACTCCCAGACATCAACTTGGAGCCACTCTAAGTGTGGACACGTTTCCTTCAACGTTTTCATTACTGCTTCGATGTTGATGTTGCCTTTTCCAAATTCCAAGTGATTGCTCGAGAAGAAGTACGGCGTTATCCACCCATCGTTGTCAGCTATGTGGGTC
>JAHPYV010000122.1 GCA_019058495.1 Promethearchaeati archaeon | reverse complement strand
GACTCCTAAAACCAATTGGGCAACTGGCGGAAAGCTGCATTCAGTATTGCACGCGCGCGTTAAAGCTATTTAAATACAATATGAAATGACTAGAAAAACAGCGCGCGCTAGCGTCCAGTCAAGGCTTTCTCTCAGGACAGCTCATTTATGTACCTGACTTGCGTTGCCATAAGCGACTCCACTGTAAAAAGCTAATGCTTTAGTAACCAGACTATTATTATTACTATGGCGGTGAGCACGACGATGATTGTTATCCTTTTTGTTATACTCATTGGCGTTTCTCAGTCCTCTCTCCATTCTCCATATTCAGCTATAGTGGCTTGAGTAAGTGTTGCGCTGGCTGATATATAAAATGCTTTCTGTGTGCACCATAGATTTTTCATGGAATATTGGTTAGCGTGCGCGAGTTTCAAGATGAAAAGATGGGCGAAGCGGTTAGGGCAATCTCCAAGATGCAGCTTGATTACTATTCGGTTGTAGGCTGCAAGTGGACTTCTGAGGTCATACTCGGGGCGCGCGCGCTACCTTTCTCGCCGGTCTCTGAATCGCATCAGATGCTGGTTTCTCTCATTGGAAAGCAGAGCCCTGACTCGCTTCTCGAGATCGGACAGCTCTCTGAGCACACCAAGCTTTTTGCAGAGGCTTCTGAGCCTGTCGAGATCCAACTTCTCGAGTTGCCTGGCGAAGATGCCCTCTGCATCGTGCAGATCTTGCTCGCTTCCATAGAGCAGCTTGTTCGCGATTGTGTCTTCGGCGGAAGCTAGAAAAGACTTGACACCTTCCAGCACGAAAGGTTTCCTTGATGCGAGAGTCTCCCGCGCTGCCTCCCCGTATACACCTTTTGCATCTATACGGTACGTTGAGTGGTTGTCGAAGAGAGTGAAGTGACTCTGCTCTCTGAGTGCCTCGTGTATATCCGTGACTGTCACTGAGAAGCCAGACTCAGCAAATTCGGCAGCTAGGCGGTCGGCATCGTTCTCTTTCAGATCTATGATGACGTCAACGTCCGCTGTCGTTCTCGCGACACCCCAACCAGAAACCGCCACACTTCCAACCAAGGCATAGTTAAAACCAAGCCTGTTAAGAACCAACGCAGTCTCCTTGACTACCTCTCTCAGGCTTCGTCTGTAGCTCAAGCACCTTCAACCGCCTTGGCTAAGTCTTCCACAAATTCCACCATATCAAACATGATCTCGATGCTTTCCTCTGGAGGCCTTCCTCGAAGGACCAGAGCCTGTCCCACCGTGTCGACCTCTCGCTCTCTGAGGACCCTTGATCGGAAAGCAACCTTCTCAACCAGACCAGGTGTTTTATCCTGGCCCTTGGCGAACCCCGCTCTTGAGCGCTTTGCCCCTCGTCTTCCTGCAACCAACCTACCAGCCTCCATCTCTCGATGCCCTCCCACTAGGCTTCAGCCTTCGGTGTGTTGACTAAGCGCAAGCGCTATTTCTACTTTGCTCCTTCAGGTCTGCTATTCCAAGGTACAGATGGCAAGTTGAAGTCATGGCTACTGGTGTAGAAACGCTGTCGCTGCAAGGACTCAAGGCTCCGACGAAGTAGACAACTTGCAAAACAATAGGACTGTTACCCATGATTAGGTAACCTGGAATTCCTCTCTTTTTTCTCTCTTCTTTCCTATTGTGCGCTGTGTTTAATTGCTGCTCTTCTGGTGGATCTGGAATGAAAGATCTAAGAAGAGAATTCACGTTTGATAAGTGTAGGTCATGCCGTACTAAGTAACGGAAGATAATAAAGGGATCATGAGCCGACTTATATGCATCTTTAGCGCGCGCTCTGTCCATTTGATCGCTAGCTCGCTTGAAGAATGAAGAGAAGTAATAGGCATCTCTTTGAGCAAAGAGGAAGCAATAGGCTTAAGAACTGAGAGCGCTTAAACCGACACGGTGATCAATTGGAAAGGATCTATCTGGATACGTGTGTGTGGTGCAGGCCTTTTGATATGCCTGCGCACAGAATCAGAACAGAAGCTACCGCTTTGCGCCGAATTCTTTCGCTGGCAGATGAAGCAAGAATAGAGATCATTGGCTCTGGGATTATCATGTTCGAAGCATCTATGATTGATTCTGGCGACAAGAGGGATGCTGTTCTTGCTCTTGTCTCTAGGTCGGTCACTCGTTTCATCGAATTGAGTGAAGGTGTGGAAAAGTTGTCTAGGGAACTCGTAGACAAATGTGCGTTGGGCGGCATGGATGCAGCTCACATTGCAAGCGCAGTCAAGGGGGATGCCGACATGTTTTTAACCACGGATGATGAGATATTAAGAAAGAGCAAGTGCATATCTAGGTTTGGAATACGCGTAGATAACCCAGCAACTTATGTGAAGGTGGCTCGAGGATGAATAGTGGCGCATCTGCAGAGGCTGTTATGAGAAAGGCTCTTGATATTTTGAAAGCCGAACTGAGTAGGGAGGAATATCTGCTCTATCTTGAAGCTATAACCCCGAAAATAGGCGATGCTACCAAGGAACTCAGAGACAAGGGTAGAGCTCTCGACTTGAAAACTGTCCTAAGAGAAGCAAGAAAATCTTAGGAAAGAGCTTGAGGTGGTACGAGACTGCACAATCCACCGTTATTCGGCTTGGGTGGCATCAAGAAATCTTAAGGATTGAAGAGCCCCGAATTCTTATTTCTACTATTCTCCGTCCCGGTTAATGGCCCTCTCTTCTTGTTTTCCTATGGAACCGAAAACGGCTTAGGGTGCTACTTCAATCGATAAACCTGCCTCGGTGCCAGATACTGCGGGAATCTATCTATCAATTTTAGGCGGGTCAGGTAGCAGAGATGACATGCATCAACATACTCTTTGTCATGTGTAACATTGTATTCTTTGGTAGCGCGCCTATGTGAAGCACTCTTATTTTAACTCTTTCCTCTTCATCTTCCTTCTTTGTTTCACTAGTTTATTCCTCGCTGTGAAGTTGAAGGGCATGCGCCTATTCTCCCACCGAGGGGCACTAGAGTCATTTCACATATTCCACGTTCTTCATTTGTTCAAAAGCTCGATCTCCCGTCAGAAACCTGACTTTCCAGGTCCCTGCGCAACTGTACCCGAGGCAGTCGATCAACGAGAGGTCCCTTCCTTCTCTGTTCGTAGCCATCCTCATCCTGGCGGATGTGAGATAGTCATTGTCACATGTTTATTATGTCAACCTCGTCTCTTACGAGTTTCAACAGTTTTGCTGCATCGTCTCCGAAGTCTCTGTACAGGGCATATGAGAGTTCAAGTAGATTGAACTCTGTGGTGATTAGTGCTTTTCCCGAGTACTTCCTATAGTTTGGGTTGCCCTTCAGGATCTCGACTAGAGCGTAAGTGTCCGCAAAGAGGTCAGCCATGTATGCTTCTCAACTCTTCTTTGAGCTTCTGGGAGTCAGCATTCCAGTGCTTGAGCGCCCCAAACATTTTGCCTTTCTTCTTCTTTATTTCTATTTCGACTTCTTCCCCCTCCTTCAGATCCAGTTTCTTGGCGGGTCTTAGCACTCCTTCAATGAACGTGGCTTTCACCTTCGCCTTTCTTGGTTCGTCCGAGCTACTTTCTTGTTCGCCCGTCTTTCTGGTTTCGGTTTTGGTCATTCCTAGTCCTCCGGCTGTACACCATGGTGCTCGGTTAGCCACTATAAACCTTGCTTCTCGTCCTCGCCGTCCGGCTGAGTAGTTCCTTGGCAAGCCTGAATCGCGCGCGGTGGGCCTTGTGAGGGACTGGCATTCCAACACGCGAGTTTTCAGGTGACAGGTTCGTCTACGACGGGTGCACGGATACGTATTTGTGTCCTGAAGGCAAGAGGCTGACGTTCAGGTTCTTGGTTCATAATGAACATGGAAAGAACATGAAGGTTTACAGGACAGAAGCCTGTTTCTTGTGCTCTCTGTTTATGACGAAGTGCACGACGAACAAGTCGGGAAGAAGCATTGAGAGGTGGGAGCATGAGGCGCGCTACCTCATCTTATTATCAGTTTTCTGCCTGAAGAAACATGATATGAGCACCTATTGAGTTTGGGCGCGATGTGCTCCCATACATCCATTAACCAATTGTTTCTCAGCCTGACCCTGATTTTAAGGCGATAGTAGTCTCCTATGCCATCGAAGTCCGTGGAGACTATTTCCTTTACGATCTCCGACTTCTTGAGAGTTTGGATTGTTTCAAGAGGCATCGACATCTAGCTCTTTGCTGGCCTTCTTCCATGCTTTCAGCATGTTTTTGGCGGATTCCCAGTCCATCCACTCATCTTCGAGTTTGGGCTTGGCTTTGCCTTCCAGCCTCTTGGTGAATCTCTCAAAGTTTCCATATCTTTTCTCGTATTTGCCGATGATCTTCTCGTAGGTTCTGATTTTTTCAGTGGCGATGTTTTTGATGATGTCTCTGAGGAACTTCTCAGGTGAGTCGTAAATGCCGAGTTCCACAAAGGGCCTAGCAAGCTCCTCAAGTCTCTTCGCATAATCCGAGTTGCTCATTTTTGACACCTGACAATATCATTAGCCAGTAGCTATTTAAATCACCATCATCGCTTCTGAGGAGTCTATAGCGGATAAAGGCATTAATTACTTCATTACGGCATTTATGGGCTTCTAGGTTGAATAGGATCCTGAGGATTTCTGCGAGCAGGTTTTCGCAGGCGTCGTCGATGGTCTTGGTAGGAGCGTGATCATTGGGCAGAAACTCGCTAGTTTTGCGCTTGAACTCTTCAGAACATCGGCGCGCTTGGATTTCCTGATGGTCTCTCTGACTTCTCCATTTGTGCGTACCCAGAGGTTGACATTAGGAATGATCCTTTTTCCTTCAAGCTTCTTTAATGTTGCTAGCACTTCTTCTTTGCTTAGGCGGGGGGTAGCCTATTGTAATGTGGAGTGACATGCCAAGGGACTAGCTGATCGGGATGCTAAGGCCATTGCAGCGTTATCGTGACTGGAGACTTTCTCAGGCATCGCCACATGTGAGTAACTACATAGGCGGAACAGATGTCAGCAGAGTCTTTGAGCCAGGAGCTAGCTTATTATAAGGAGCGACGCAGATAAACCACCAATGTTTGGGTTATTGAGAAATGCAATGAAAATCAGGGTTTTGAGTATTTATGAATATTGATTACACGGAGCATGCTACCGAGAAAATGGCCGAGAGAGATATTTCTAAAAAGGTTGTCGAGAGAGCATTAAGGGAACCTGATAAGGTTTTAAATACTGAGTTTGGTAGAAAGATTGCACATAAACTCATAAAAGACAGACTTCTAAGAGTCGTATATATACAGGAGAACGACAATTACACCGTGATAACTGCATATTATACCTATCCAGAGAGATATGAGGTCGAGGAACATTGAGAATAGCCTATGACCCAAGAGCAGACGCAATGAACATAAGGTTTCAGGAAGGCCACTATGAGATAAGCAAGGAGATAGCAGATGGCATAATAATAGACTACACTAAGGATGGAAAGGTCATATCAATTGAAATTCTAGATGCTTCGAAGCGAATTCCAATAGAAGACATTAAAGATATCACAATAGGGGTTCCCGTACAGTAGACTAACATTCAGGTCTTTGCAGCGCGCGCATGATCCTGCTTCTGCTGTATCGTTGAGTATTTTGGCAGCTGCTTTGATGCTGATCTGCTTGGGCGGCTTTGTATTTCTCTGATCTTTGCCTTGAGTTGTATGTTCCCGGTGGCGCCCCAGATCCATGTCCATTCTTTGTCTTCCATGGTTACTTCATACTTCTTTCCGCAGGCTGGGCATACTATTCTCTTTTTGAAGTTGTTGATGGTGATTTCTGCGCCGCAGCTGTGGCAACTCGTCTTGCCTTTGGGGATAGCACGCGCTATGACTTGTGTTTCGAGGAGAACCATCTTAGTAAGATATCTTCGTTGTTTTGCGCTTTTATGAATACGGGTATGTTTCGTAGTTCTGTTGCTCTGAAGGATACGAACATCCATTCACCCATGTCGAGGTATGCTGTTTTGTCCAAGATGTCTGGGCTTATTCCGGTGGCTTCGGCGATTACCCGTCGGTCGTATTCTCTGGGGAGTGTTCCGACGAAGAAGCTCTGGATCTGTTGCACCGCGTTCACATTTAGGTGTGCTACTCTTTGTGTAGATACCCAGCCGTGCACCATGTATTTTCTTCCTTGCCTAAGGAGGCGTTCAACCGCAGTGTTTGATTGGAGGGTGAGGTCGTCTCTTATTGCTCTGTCTGGGATGAATTCTTGTGCTTCGTCTATAACGATGAGTATTCTTGGTCCTTTTGATTTTCTTTTTCGCAGGGTGAGGAGTTCGTTTATGAGTCTGATTGCGAAGAGTCTTGCTTCGTTGGGGTCGGGAACATAGGCGACCAATAGGCGTTCCTTGTCTTCTGTGTCTGCGAGTTTCTGTGCGAGTTTCTCTGGGTTTATGCGTTCCTTCTGCTCTTCTTGTTCTTCTCCTGTGCTGGCTTGAATGCGTTTCGTGATGTATGTGAGCTGTGATATGAGTTTTTCAGGTGGGTAGCGTAGATCTTTGCATACTTGTTCACAGTTCGCAATAGCTGTCTGGATTCTGTCGCGGGCTTCCTTGTTGCCAAGTACCTCTCCTATTGGTGAGGATGGTGAGATACTTGCTTCTTCGAGTATGTTTCTGAGGTCCATTGCTAGGCTTTTTGCTTCGGCTCTGTCTGATGATTCGAGTTCATCCAGAATTAGGTCGAATGTCGGTTCTTCGAGGTCGAGGTATCTGACTTTCCCGGCTTTGAAGACGCTTTCAGCGTATTCCTTGAGCGCGCTAGTTGAGTTGGTCTTTTTGAGTGCGTCGAATAGTGTCTCTGGTGTTGCTTGTGATGCTAGGAAAGAGTCGATCTTGTCTTCTGCAGCTTCGTAGTTCTCGGTAGTGTATATGGCGCCGTGTTTGGTTATTTGGTCTGCTAGCCCGACGCCGTATTCGCCTGCGACGTCCATCGCTGCTATCTTTGTGTCTGGTAGGTTCTCCAGTATTTTTCTGGTCAGTACGGCTGTGAGGTTTGATTTGCCTACGCCTGTGAAGCCGAAGACCGCCCCATGGTATTTGACGAGTTTCTCTAGGTTGACAAGGAGGTCCTTGTTGAACCCGTCCATGGCTCCTACGCTGACGCCGCCCTTGACATTGATGAATCGTTCAACCATGTCGACGGAGAGAAGCTTCGATTCAGCTCCTTCGAGTGGTACGATGGTTTCATTTCTCTCGAATTTGTAGTCTTTTTCGAGTTTCCTCATGATGTAACCGGTGTAGACGGAGTAGATGTCTATCCAGGTGTCCTCGGCTTTTTCCCAGCTTTGGTCGACTTTCTCGAGGTATTCGTGGCGGACTATTTTGGGCATTGCTTGGCTCATGGATAGCATCTGGTAGTGGATTGGCTTGACGGCTGTGATTTCGTATATGAGGTGGACGTCGCCTTGTTTGTCTGTTCTCTTTGCAGCGATGAAGTTCGGTTTCTCGAGGTGTGATAGAACGTCCATGTTGAAGTCGGCTTCGAAGAGTCCTATCACACTGGTTAGTGTGACTGTGCCTTCTCTTGCCATAAAGCTGCGTTCCTTGATCTGGGAAGCCTTTAACCGAGCTTTGAACTTCCCATTCAGGTCCTCGAAAGGCTTGCTGATTACCATTTTACCCTCGCGCCTCCCTCAACTTCTCATACATTGATCGTAGTTCCCTAAACTTCTTTGCTACGAAGTACGCTTTATACTTGCTTACAACTCCTTCAAGCCCCAGAGAGGCCACGCTTCTCACCATTTGAGCAGCTTGCTTCGATATCACCTTCACATGCTTGTCTGCGAGGAAGAGCAGGTGGTTGTGACCTGATTCCTCAATGACATTAGGGTTGTCTGAGAGACTTAGCAGGTGTAGCACTAGGTTTCCGATTCGGCTCGAACCTTCCACATCCAGAACTGGTAGTATCTGGAAGGAGTGGTTGTATGCTTTAGCGTTAAGTTCCTTGATGAGTTCCTTGTCGTACTCTGGGTAGACCGGTCTGTCATAGGTAAAGACGGGCGTCCTCATTGATGAGTCTAAGTCGGATGACCTTGACTGGAAGTAGCTTTTGATGAAGACTTGCTCGCTTCCCATGATTCTTCTGGCAGGTCTGATGACGAGTTTTCCGTCTTTGATGCCTGATAAGGCGCTTGCGAAGCAGTAGTCGTACTCCACAGTTCTCCACGGAGTTGGAAGCTTCTGGTAGTATATAGTGCTGTACATTGTGAGAAAGGCCTTGTCGCTATGGAGGCGAGGAATGCTAGAGGAGCCCTTCGGTGTACCTCTTGTGCTGAGGAGCGCCGGCAATAGTGATCTGACGAAGTCGGTCGCTGATGTGTCTTTCGCTATGCCGATGATGAGTATCTTCTTCTTCACGGCTTGGCTAAGCAGGTTGAGT